>NZ_RZGX01000029.1:0-29604 GCF_003990155.1 Legionella qingyii | reverse complement strand
TTTTTATTTTAATTTTAAATTGTTTTATATTTTAAATCTTTTTGATCTGATAAAACAGACTGCTCTGATAAAACAGACTGCTCTGATAAAACAGACTGCTCTGATAAAACAGACTGCTCTGATAAAACAGATTGCTCTGATAAAACAGATTGCTCTGATAAAACAGATTGCTCTGATAAAACAGATTGCTCTGATAAAACAGATTGCTCTGATAAAACAGACTGCTCTGACAGTATCTCAACTTGAGTTAAATGATTTGCTATCGAGTTTTGAGTTTCGTTGAATTCAAGCCGATCGTGGTTAACCTCTACTGTCTTCAGCATGGCATTCCCCTCATTTTGCCGGATACTGATATTCCCATTTTCAATTGGATTGTGTTCCTGTTGCCCAACATTTATTCGTTCTATTTCAATTAAATGCTGATAATATTGAGAATTAATCCAAGAAACAGCAACATTATCATCAACCATGCTTGCTGATTGTCCCTCATTCATAAGTTCTGATTCGGGTTGTTCTGGCATTTCTTTCTCAGAATCATTTGTTGAATTAATTGTTTCTAAATGAGGCTCTTCAGTTTCTCCTGTAACTTGAGTCAGATTTTGTTTTGCCTCCTGATTATTTGCTATTTGGGATGTAATATCAGTTAGTAATAAAATAAAATCATTTCCTTCCTTGATGTCATTAGTTGGCGAAGCATTTTGTATCTGTGACTTTTCTACAGTCTTCGTCAAAATTTTGCCATCTACCGCATTAGTACCTGACAAATTATTAGAGAGGAGGTCAACAACTCCTGATAGATTTGCTATTGCTTTATTCAAGTCAGTCATTCCAATCCTCCTCAATTTTGTAGATTAGAAAGCAATATCCATACCAATTGAATAATTGATGAAGGATTAAAATTTTGTTAAAAAATATTGCTTGATTGTAAATTCATCTAAAAGTTCTATTTTGAACCAAACAAACAATGGTAATCTACGGCTCAGTAAATTTTTGAGAGAAAATTGTCATGTATGCAAAAGCTTCCTTTTATAAGCAGAAAAATATAGATACGTACGAATCAATTTCAGACGAGATTAAAAAAGCCTTAAAACTATTGGGTGACAAAAACGAAATAGATAAAAAATCTTTTATTGAATTTTTGAATTTACGACAGCAAGATTTCTACAAAGCGCTGAGCAAAACCACAGATCATTATGAAAGGCAACGAATATTAGAACAATATCACCGTTTTGCTAATACATTAGCATCTTGTTTATCCAAACCACAAAACACGGCTTATATCATAGATTCTTATCATAATAATAAAAATTATTATCCAGTAGGAGCGACTAAGGTAATCGAAGAGCCCATACGACATAATATATCACTTGCTGCGACAATCTTAGGCGCTGCGCTCATCATAGCATCTATAGCTGCACTATGGATTAATCCATTTATAACTGCCATTTTACTTCCAATTGGTATTACGATGTTAGCTCCAGGCGGGACATCCTTATTAATACCCGACTCCCTTGATACATCAGAAGTAAAAAGTTTAGAGAAAATGATTTTTCAAACTGGTGCTAAAGTAAATAATCCTGAATTATCTTTTGATGAAGTTCCAGGATATAACCCGCAATACGCTACTGTACTCTAAAAAGTTCTAACCTAATTTCATAAGAACTCATGGAATTTTCTTAAAATTGAGCTATCATTCAGTTTTTGATTTCAGGAGCTCCTTATGAAAGTAGGTCGTGACAGCTTATCAACAAAATCTCAATTACATGTAGACGGGAAAACTTATCATTATTACAGCCTTAAAGAAGCAGAACAAAAAAACTTAAAAGGAATAAGTCGTCTTCCTTATTCACTAAAAGTTCTTCTTGAAAATCTGTTGCGTTTTGAGGATGACAACACAGTTACCACCAAAGATATTAAAGCTGTTGCCGACTGGCTGAACAATAAAACATCCCAACATGAAATTGCTTTTAGGCCTGCTCGTGTATTAATGCAAGACTTCACTGGAGTTCCTGCTGTAGTGGATTTAGCAGCAATGCGAGATGCGATTGCCAAAATGGGCGGAAATCCAGATAAAATTTCCCCATTATCACCTGTCGACCTGGTTATTGACCATTCAGTAATGGTTGACAAATTCGGTAGCCAAGACGCTTTAACTGTAAATACTGAAATAGAAATGAAGCGAAACAATGAGCGTTATGAGTTTTTACGCTGGGGACAAAAAGCATTTGATAATTTCCAAGTTGTTCCACCTGGAACCGGTATTTGCCACCAAGTAAATCTTGAATACCTTGGAAAAACGGTATGGAGTAGTACTGATGAAGGGACTTTATATGCATATCCTGATACTTTAGTAGGCACAGATTCCCACACAACCATGATTAATGGATTAGGTGTTCTAGGATGGGGCGTTGGTGGTATCGAAGCAGAAGCCGCCATGTTGGGGCAACCAGTATCGATGTTGATTCCCGAAGTTATCGGATTTAAATTGCATGGAAAAATGCAAGAGGGAATCACTGCAACCGACCTCGTTCTCACTGTAACGAATTTACTTAGAAAAAAAGGTGTAGTTGGCAAATTTGTTGAATTTTATGGCCCAGGATTAAGCGACTTACCCCTTGCTGATCGGGCTACAATTTCTAATATGGCTCCTGAGTATGGTGCTACATGTGGATTTTTCCCAGTAGACAAAGAGACCATTCGTTATTTGGAGCTGACCGGACGTGATCCTCATACAATTGCATTGGTTGAAGCATACGCTAAAGCACAAGGCATGTGGTATGATAAGGACAGCGAAGATCCAGTGTTTACAGATACTCTAGAACTTGATCTGAGTACTATTGTCCCTTCATTAGCAGGCCCAAAACGACCACAAGACAAAGTAACATTAAGTTCTTTACCTGTGGAATTCGATACGTTCCTTAAAGAAGCAGGAAAGGAACAGGAAAAAACTTCTTCTTTTGCTGTTAAAAACCATGATTTCCAAATGAAGCACGGTCATGTAGTGATTGCGGCCATTACCAGTTGTACAAATACATCGAATCCAAGTGTGCTCATGGCGGCCGGTTTGGTAGCTAAAAAAGCAATCGAAAAAGGGCTGCAGCGCAAACCTTGGGTTAAGTCTTCTTTAGCCCCTGGCTCCAAAGTAGTCACCGATTATCTCAAGCAAGCAGGATTACAATCTTATCTGGATCAATTAGGTTTTAACTTAGTTGGTTATGGTTGTACTACATGTATCGGTAACTCTGGACCGCTGCCAGATGCTATATCTCACTGTGTCAGTGATAATGATCTCGTTGTTTCAGCTGTTTTATCAGGAAACCGTAATTTTGAAGGCCGAGTACATCCACAAGTCAGAGCAAACTGGTTAGCTTCACCTCCTGTAGTTGTTGCTTATGCCCTATGTGGAACGACCACTATTGATCTCAGTAAGGATCCGATAGGTAAAGACGATAAAGGGAATGATGTATATCTGAAAAATATTTGGCCATCTAATGCTGAAATTGCTGCCGAAGTTTCTAAAGTTACTGGTGGAATGTTCCGTAAAGAATATGCTGAAGTTTTTCTTGGTGATGAGCACTGGCAATCCATTAAAACAAGTACTGGAAAAACCTATGAATGGAATGCTCATTCAACATACATTCAGCATCCACCATTTTTTGATAATTTAAAAGCAAAACCTGATTCAATTAAACCGATCAAACAAGCATATATTTTGGCTTTATTTGGTGATTCAATTACAACCGATCACATCTCTCCGGCTGGCTCCATAAAAGCAAACTCCCCAGCAGGCTTGTATTTGAAATCCAAAGGAGTTGATGAAAGAGAATTTAACTCGTACGGTTCTCGTCGTGGTAACCATGAAGTGATGATGCGAGGTACTTTTGCTAATATTCGTATTCGCAATGAAATGACCCCTGGTCAAGAGGGAGGCATCACCCGTTATATCCCTTCTGGCGAAGTAATGCCTATTTATGATGCAGCAATGCTTTATCAGAAAGACCATCATGATCTTGTAGTCATTGCAGGTAAAGAATACGGTACCGGGTCTTCAAGAGATTGGGCGGCTAAAGGAACCAATTTACTTGGTGTCAAAGCCGTACTTACCGAAAGCTTTGAACGCATTCACCGCTCTAATTTAATCGGTATGGGCGTCTTGCCTTTACAATTTTGTGATGATATGACACGTAAAACCCTGGATCTGAAGGGAGATGAACGTGTTAGCATTGACGTATCAGACTCATTAAAGCCTGGTTCTATGGTTCCAGTAACAATAGAACGTGCCAATGGGCAAGTAGAGCAGATTAAAGCATTATGCCGTATCGATACTGCTGACGAATTAGAATACTATAAAAATGGTGGTATTCTTCAATATGTTCTCAGGAATCTGTGTGCTTGAGATGGTTATAATACCTTCTGCGTTGGGCCTTTGGCCCAACAGCTCTGGTATTCAGTTAACTCATATATATAATGATCATCATTTGCTTGGCTCTAAAGGCCAACCTACTTTTTATTTAATTTCATTAATGAAAATAAAACTGCGCATCCAAAGTTTATTGCGATTTGCTTGTACCGCATTTGTAAGGACCAATCATGAATCACCCTAAAAAGGTTCTAAGTGTTTTTTCTTTAGTAATGATCAACGTCATTGCTGTTGATAGCTTACGTACCCTTCCCATTAGTGCCAAACTCGGTCTTACGCTTATCTCTTATTATATTGTAGCTGCGTTTGCATTTTTTATACCTGTATCTTTAGTGGCAGCGGAATTAGCAACTACCTATCCTGAAACAGGTGGAATTTACGTATGGGTTCGTGAAGCATTCGGTAAACGGGCAGCTTTTATTACTATCTGGCTCCAGTGGATATATAATGTGGTTTGGTACCCAACGATACTTGCTTTTATCGCCGCCACCCTATCTTATTTAATTACCCCTGAATTAGGAAGCAACAAGTATTATTTGTTAGGTACCGTACTTATTCTTTTTTGGTTGTTTACAATACTTAATTGCTTTGGAATGAAAGTATCAAGCATAGTTAGCACTATTGGAGCAACAATAGGCACTATATTTCCCATGCTTTTTATTATTTTCTTAGCAATACTTTGGGTCGTTCAAGGAAAACCTATGGTTGTTGGCTATCCCGCCACATGGTTACCTGACTTCAGCTCTTTAGGTAATTTATCGCTATTCGCAGTGGTTTTATTTGGTCTGCTTGGCATGGAAATGTCCGCTGTTCATGCTGAAGAAGTAAAAAATCCCCAACGGGATTATCCAAAAGCACTTTTTTATTCAACAATTTTAGTCATTTCTACACTTTCTTTAGGCTCAATAGCCATTATGATAGTAGTCCCTAATCAAAGTTTAAGCGTTGTATCCGGGCTTATAGATGCTTATGCTGTTTTTTTTAATTCATATAATATGCCCTGGATGACATCAGTCATTGCTGTTTTAATTATTTTAGGTGGTCTAAGTGGCGTTTCGGCATGGATTATTGGTCCCACAAAAGGTTTAATGGTTTCAGCGCGGGATGGTTCTTTACCGGCTCAATTCGCCCACACCAATAAATACGGCGCTCCAACAACGATTCTCTTTGCGCAAGCTATTATTTTTACCATTTTAAGTACGGCTTTTATTTTGTTACATTCAATTAATGCAGCATACTGGATGTTAAGTGATCTTTGTGCCCAAATGGCCTTATTAGTTTATATCTTTATGTTTGCTGCTGCTATTAAGTTACGATACAGTAAACCCAATCTGCACCGTGGTTACACTGTCCCAGGTGGTAATTTTGTCATGTGGTTATTATGTATTATTGGGATTCTCTGTTGTCTTACAGCAATTGTTATCGGTTTTGTACCTCCAACACAAATAGCTGTTGGTAATGTTTTTATTTTTGAATCATTTTTAATCGGTGGATTAATTTTATTTGTATTAATTCCATGGTTTCTTGCTAAAAAACATTAGAGTTTTTGAAATATCTATTGTGCCGTCATCCTGAGCATAACAAGAGAGACTCCCATCAGATGGCACAAAACTTACAATACGGGATTCTAAACCAGAAGATAAATTAGGGAATTATAAATAAGTATCATGTTCCTAATTGTAAAAAAATTACATTATATGAATGATTTTGTTAATGCTTATTTTATTTCCCAGGGGCTTTGTGTCTATCAATCTGGAAAAACTATTATTGGCTAGACGCATTATGACTTATGGGAAAAGACATGCACGATAAACGTTACTATAAACACATAGATGGTCTTAGAGCGTTAGCAGTTATTTCAGTTTTTTTATGTCATTTAGATTTTACTTTTTTTAGCGGCGGATTTGTTGGTGTCGATGTTTTTTTTGTAATTAGTGGCTTTTTAATTACAAATATTATAATACAACAGTTAGATAGTTCGGCTGGCTTTAGTTTTTTAAATTTCTATGCGCGAAGAGTTAAACGCATTTTTCCAGCTTTATTTTTTACACTGTTTCTTACTTTTATTGCTGGTATATTTTTATTAAATCCGGCTCCCTTTAAAATATTTGGCAAATCATTGTCATTTGCTGCTCTATCAGTATCAAATATATTTTTCAAAAATCAGTCTGGGTATTTTGACATTTTTTCGCAATCAAGCCCATTATTACATACTTGGTCATTGGGAGTTGAGGAACAATTTTATATCTTTTTTCCGATTATTTTGTTTTTTTGGCATAAATTTTTTAAAAAAAATTTAGTTATTATTATTTCACTCGTATTTGTCATTAGTTTCTGGTTGAATTTGTATTATCAAAACTCACAGCTAGTCGCTCTTTATTACTTGGCTCAATATAGGGCCTTTGAATTTTGTGTCGGGGCATTTATTGTTTTTTTAATAAAAAATGAAATTAATCTACACCCTCTTTTAATTGAGATTTTGTGCTTTTTAGGCATCGCACTCATTGTAATTCCAACCTTAATCTATACTTCTAATACATTATTTCCAAGCTACAATGCTCTTGCTCCGTGTATTGGTGCAGCATTAATTATTTATGCAGGTACAGCTAAATATACTGGATATATTTTTAGATGCTTGCCAGCCAGACAGATAGGCTTAATTAGCTATTCATTATATTTGATCCATTGGCCTTTAATTATTTTTTTCAAAACATACCACCAAGATTGTGGTTTAAAATTTGATATAGGTTTTGACGAAAAAATATTAGTTATCGCTTTAGCTCTTTTTTGTTCATTTTTTATGTATTACTTCATTGAGCAACCTTTTAGAAAGGGATCCGGTATACAAAAAAATCAGAAATATTTAATTAAAACAATTACTCAAGGTTTATGTTTTGCATTTCTTATAGCCTTTTTAGGTGTTTTTATCGGTCGAAGCCACGGTTGGATTTGGCGGGCCAATAGCGCAGATGAACTGGCTAAAGTTGAAGATATAACTAAATATCACGTCGAAAACTGGGGTGGAGCTGATTTCTCCGGAGAATTTATACATAAGGGAAAAAGTAATCATGCACAAATTGTGATAATGGGTGACAGTCATGCTGGAATGTTAGATGAAGGAATAGTAGACAAGTTAGCTAAGCCTCATCAATTAACTGTATTTACTTCCTCAGGTGGAGGTGCAGGCAAATATGCATCCTCATTATTAATTCCAGGAATAACACGGTTAGATAAAGAGCAAAAATTATATGATGATAGTGCGAAATTTGCATACAAAGAGGCCTTAAAGGTACTTAATGCAACACAGGAACCAAATATTCTTATTCTTTCTGCGCATTGGGGTGAGCAGATAAATATGGCGGGTTTCTTAAAAAATCACCAATCACTTAATATTAATACATCCTCAATGACATCTTATAATGACTATAAGCCTTTTTTAAATGCTTTAGATAAGCTGGTAAAACTTTTAGGTACAAAAAAATTGATCATAATAGGAGATGTACCTGGCTCAATATATGACCCAATAAATTGTCTCGGTAGCTTAAAATGGTTTAAACGCTCTGATTGTTCGTTTATTGATAATGAAAATCGAAATCAAGCTGCATTAAATGTGAATAGAGTTCTTGCCCGATATGCATCTGAAAGAAATAACGTTTATTTTCTCAATCCTTATGATGTTTTTTGTAAGAAAGGCTATTGTACCTCGGGCGACACGCTTGGACGCCCCTACTATTCAGATGGGAGCCATTTGTCAAAAATAGGATCAAAATTTCTTGTGGGTCAGCTGCAACATAAGATTTTGGACATATTAAACTCTTCTACACAAAGCGTACAAATTGCATCAAAAAATGAAAGATAAAAACCTTCTAGAGGCTAATATTTCAAAAGTTCTTAATGTCTGGTTGCTGTAGACTTACTTACTTTAGTAATTTTTTTATACTGAGCATCACTAATCCTTTGTTCAAATGAGTTATCTTGTTTTTTGTTCCTGCCAGCTCCATTTTATTTGACTGTCATTCATAATTTCTGCCTCGTGAGCCACGTAACGAGGTCATTCGGCTCATAAAACAAGCCAATAAGAAAAATTATTCGACTCAAATAGAGATTTAATTTTAGTTAGATACGGGGCGCCTGTTGAACAATATGATCAAAGTTGTAGTCAATACTTATTTATTGCTCAGAATGCAGCAAGATTATCACAATGTCGCCAATATGTTTTTTTCTTTACATTAAACACATATAATATACAATTATTAACATTTGAAAATAAATTAGACTATATGAATATCTCAGATATATTCAGTTTGGAGTATAAATTTGGTACCCAACTTTACCTTCTTAGTAAAACAGAGATTCGCTGCATCGATCAATCTCGGCCAAAAACAAATTTTTCTATACCACTAAACCAAATTAATCCCCATTATATTTATGGTGGTTTCTGGCAACCTTTTTATCTCTTATTATTGGTGTATGTTTCATTTGGTATAATAGTACGAAGCAATCAATGGCTTTCGAAAAGCCCAAGATTTGACATTTTTGGGAATACACAGCTTATTGTTTTTCTTTTTATCTTTATATTCACAAGCTATCAATTTTTCCGTCAGTATAAAGAGCGTTGTGCTTTTAGATTTAGTTTTTTGCATGACGATACTATTATTGCTTTTTCTCTTCCGAATGACCCCATAAATAAAGAGAAAAACCAAGCTTTTCTAGAAGCCATAGTAAATCGAATTCATGAAGCAGCACCATCTAATGAGGATACTTTATTTTTGCTTCAACAATATGAATTATTAACACCTATAGAATTGACACAATTGGAAACATCTATCTATCAAACTCAAGATAATACTGATCTCAATAAAAAGATCATTAATTTGCCACAGTAATTTTATGAACATTTATACAGAAAAAAAATATTACCTTTATCAGGTTAAGCTAGAAATCATAGAAAATGATACGCTTTTATTAGCAAAGAAAACGCCACTAGGTTATTCTAAAGAAACTGCTCCTCTGGTCGCTTTTTCTACAAAATGCAAAGTAATAAAAAGAACTTTATCGTTCTTGGCAAGGAGTCTCTTAATTCTAGAATTTCTAATTATAATCGGTTTTTTTGCCGCCTTTTTTCGTTATCCAGAATATTTCTTAAATATAAATCTCCCCCTCATTTTAAGTATTATCGCTTTTTTTCTATACTTCTCAGTTTTTTATTATATTTGCGAAACCAAAAGTAAACTTTACTTTTATTACTATAACGGCGAACCTGCTTTTACACTATCCCATAACAGAAGTAATCTTGAGCAAAGGAAATGGATTGAACAGTTCAATGGAGCTATTAGAAAAGCCCGAATTGATTTCGATCACAAGAATTTCACTAAAATACGAACGGGGATTAATAATCTTAAAAGACAAAGATTAATTAACGAGCAATTCGCCGAAGAATTACATCTTCGCTTGAGCCTATTAAATAATACAAAAATCAATTAATAGCGGATTGGAGCAGGCTCGTTGATCCCAGAAAACATTGATTAAGCTTTCGCTGCATTAAGGCTTGTTGCCTAATCTCTACTTTCAGCTTCAGTTAAAAATGGGAGATTCCCCCCTGAAACTGAGCAGTATGATTTAGTTTTCTCAATTGACAAGAATCAATTTGCCCCCCAGGGGGGTACAATTACTGAGCAGGTTTTACCAAGGTATTACTCAAGTTAGCTTGTGATCTGAACAACGTATCCTCTCTATTAATCACTCTACTTCTTGTAGCCAGAGAAGTTGGCGTGACTGAAATCAGATAAAGATCAGAGTCACGCTTCTGTATGATTTACATATTAATCAGGTAAAGACATTAAACTTGCATTACCTCCTGCTGCAGTAGTGTCAACAGTATAAGTCCGTTCATGACAAAGTCGAATTAGGTAGTGAGGACCGCCTGCTTTAGGACCTGTACCTGACAATCCTTCTCCGCCAAAAGGCTGTAAACCGACAACAGCACCTACCATGTTACGATTTACATAACAGTTACCCGCATGGATATTCTGTCTAATGTATTCTACTGTTTCATTAATACGACTATGAATACCTAAGGTTAGGCCATACCCTGTCGCGTTAATTTGTTTAATGACTTGATCTAGGTCTGTTCGCTTAAATTGAATTACATGTAATACCGGACCAAAAACCTCCTTTTCAAGAGCATTGATGTGATCAATAGCAATCGCTGTTGGTGGCATAAAGTATCCGGATTCCAATGATTCATCTAATGGACATTGATAAATGAGTTCAAACCGCTTTTTCATATTCTCCACATGGCTTTTTAATATGGATAAAGCAGCATTATCAATCACAGGTCCTACATCAGTCGCAAGCCAGCGTGGATCACCTACTACCAATTCGGCCATAGCTCCTTTTAAGAGATCAATGGTTCTTGGATATACTTCTTCTTGAACAAATAATACCCGCAGCGCAGAACATCTTTGACCAGCACTTCCGAAGGCTGAGTTAACTGCATCGACGACAACCTGCTCCAATAAAGCGGAAGAATCAACAATCATGGCATTTTGGCCACCTGTCTCGGCAATCAAAGGAATCAGTTCACCGCCACGTGTTGCTAGAGTACGATTAATAAGATTTGCTGTGTCGGTTGAACCCGTAAACAACACAGCTTTAATTCTTTTGTCCGCAACCAATGCAGCGCCAATGGTTTCGCCAGGTCCAGGAAGTAATTGTACAACACCTACTGGAATTCCTGCTTTATGCATTAATTTAACCGTATAAGCGGCAATTAAAGGAGTTTGCTCCGCAGGTTTTGCAATAACACAATTTCCAGTAACCAATGCAGCAGCAACCTGACCTGTAAAAATTGCTAAGGGGAAATTCCAGGGACTGATACATAGCGCGATACCGCGTGGATGCAAACTAAGTTCATTTAACTCCCCTGTATAACCAGTTAATCGCAGCGGAGCAGCTAAAATTTGCTGAGCCTGCGTTGCGTAATAACGGCAAAAATCAATTGCTTCACGCACCTCTGAAATGCAGTCATTCATAGTTTTTCCTGCTTCAAGGCACGCGATGGTCATAAGTTCTGCATAATTTTCCTGTAATAAATCAGCAAAACGATTAAGGCAGGCCGCTCTTTCTTTTACAGGTGTATTAGACCAACCTGGGAATGCTTGCTCAGCGTGTACCAATGCTTGCTCTACATCGTCGAGTGATGAATTCTGAACTGTTCCAATAATATTCTCAGTCTGTTGCGGCGACTCAACACGCTGCATTTCACTATTATGTGTTGAATTTCCAGAGATTATTGGTCCTGCGGTCCACTGCTGCAATCTGATTTGCGCCATTTTTTGTTGTAAAACAGCTCGTTCAGCACGATCAGAAAAATCAAAACCTTTAGAGTTTTTTCTGCTCGGTTGAAATATATCTTCCGGTAATGGAATATTTTGATTCATCTTATGCAATAAAGATTTGGCTTTTTCTACAGGATCTTCAACCAATGTACTAATCGGTGCATTATCATCGACAATACGGTTAACAAATGAAGAATTTGCTCCATTTTCCAACAAGCGACGTACCAAATAAGGAAGTAAATCTTCATGGCTTCCCACTGGCGCATAAATACGGCATGGAATCCCATGTCGCTCTGCTGGCACTATCTGTTGATAGAGCTCATTACCCATTCCATGCAAGCACTGAAATTCGAAATCACGATAATCACCGGTAATATTTAAAATCATCGCCACAGAATAAGCATTATGCGTTGCAAATTGAGGATAAATTGCATCCGTCATGGTCAATATTTTTTTAGCACAAGCTTGGAAAGAAACATCTGTAAAAACTTTTCGGGTAAATACAGGATATTCATTAAAACCCTGCATTTGTGTTTTCTTTATTTCGCTATCCCAATAGGCTCCTTTAATCAAGCGAACCATAATTCGACGTTGCTTTCTTCTAGCAAGAGCGGCTACCCAATCCAATACGAAAAAAGCTCTTTTTTGATAGGATTGAACCGCTAAACCAAAACCATTCCATCCATCCAAGCTTGCATCATTAAAAACACGCTCCATTACATCGAGTGATAAATCCAAACGCTCAGATTCTTCAGCATCAACAGTTAAGGCAATCCCATAACTCTTCGCCAAGCGAGCGAGAGCTAGAAGTTTAGCTGGCAACTCTTCCATAACTCGTTCATGTTGGCTTTCATTATAGCGCGGGTGTAAGGCTGAGAGCTTTATAGATATACCGGCTCGTTTGTATACATCTGAATCTTTATCAGCGTGTTTACCTATGGTTTCAATTGCTTCTTTATAGGCCTCAAAATAACGTAACGCATCTATAGATGTTAGCGCGGCTTCACCCAGCATGTCATAAGAATATCGATACCCCTGTGCTTCTTTCTTTTTTGCACGGCTTAACGCTTCACTGATAGTGCGTCCCATAACAAATTGTTTACTCATAATTCGCATTGCTTTATCAACTGCTTTTCTTACTACAGCTTCGCTGCTGCGATTCACGAGCTTCATTAAAGATTTGGATAATGTTGTTTGGGCTTTTTCCGGAGTTAGTATTTTCCCAGTAAGCATCAAGGCCCAAGTAGTTGCATTTACAAAAAATGAATCACTTTGACCCATATGAGATTTCCAATCGCCACCCGATAATTTATCTTTGATTAGATTATCTACTGTAGCACTGTCAGGAACACGTAATAGTGCTTCAGCCAAACACATCAGAGCAATACCTTCATCACTGGATAAAGCATATTCAGTTAAAAATGAATCAATACCTGTGCTTTTTTTTCGTTCCGTGCGCACTGACTCAACTAGTTTTGTGGCACTATTCTTAATATCAATTAACTGCTGTTGTCCTAACGCTGCTTTTTCACAAAGTTCTGTTATTAATGGTAACTCATCAACACGATACGCATGATTAATAGCAGCTCGTATTCCTTCGGGTAATTGTATGATCTGCTTTTCCAGCATAGTATTCTCCACAATCAAATCTATATCTAATCTTTTTTCCAGTTCTCTCTTGAAAGAAGTACCAAGTCAATGCTGGGTTTAAAAGAGTTTAAAAACTAACATCCAAGTATAATTTAGAGCCATATGAAATGGAATGCACTACCTGATTTTTTGGATGTAGAGCAAACATAAATGGGCTGTAAACCGTGTCATTATACCTAATTTTAGATAATTTTTCTGTTATTTATTTATTTTTTTTGAATTAATTTTTATCTATTTGTATCGTGTTTAACATGCCAAATAGGCCTGGTTTTAACCAGGTAGATCGCTGTTTGTACTGCATTTTTTTTCACTATATGCCTAAGTATATGAATTGAGTAATATTTCCCCCTAATGGACAAATTAAATGCTCCTGATTTTACAATTACGTGAATTGTTAATATAATCACCATTTTTTCGTAGAAACTATAACGGCGATTTACAGAAGAAAGGAGCAGTATGAATACTCTATTAACTCTAATCTCAACCGTAATTTTAACTAGTAATATAACCTCAAGTACACCTTCTTTTGCAGCAAGGTCTGAATCTGATATTAGTAGCAAATTGCAACATTTGAGCCGCAAGGCACCAGAATTAAATAAAAATGTTTTAAAACTCGCATTAACTGCATATCAAAATGCAAGCAAAAAAGGTTCTGTTAAAAAACCTGTACTTACAGTAATTGATTATTCTTTGCCTTCAAACAAACAACGGATGTGGGTATTCGATCTTCGTAGAGAACGTCTTTTATATAACACTTATGTCGCTCATGGAAAAAACTCAGGTGTGAATAAGGCCAGTCATTTTTCCAATGCTCCCTCAAGTAAACAATCAAGCCTAGGTACATACATTACAAAAGATACCTATATCGGGCATAAAGGATATTCGCTTAATATACAGGGCTTAGATAAAGGTTTTAATGATAATGCATTAAGCCGACGTGTAGTCATACATGGTGCTTGGTATGTAGAACCTGATTTCATAAAACGAGCAGGTCGCGCTGGACTATCCTGGGGATGCCCTGCTATTGCTCAAACCTTAGCAAAACCAGTTATTAATACCATTAAAAATGGTTCCGTAATTTTCGCCTATTTTCCTGATAAAAAGTTTTTATCTCGATCAGGCTATCTCGTAGCATAAATAAAAAAGCCAGGGCTTAAACCCTGGCCTTCGCAGTCATCCGTATAAGAACTTCCAGTTCTTATAATCATCCATGATAAATCAAATCCGTATGATTACAATTCCATTTGAGTGACTTATATCCATACAAGTCATGTTTTAAATTTAGCATAGAAAATTAGAAGCGCAAGCAGACTTTTGTGCATTTCCTTAACTGATTTCAAGCAAACCCCAAAAGATATTTTAAAAAGTTTAATTAAAAACAATAAGTTAAGTTAAGTCACTAAAATCCATGACAAAAAAACAGCAATTATCTTTATCTGAATTGAGAAATATCTTACAAGAACTCGAGCAAAAAAATACCTACTGGATATCCATTAAATATAAGGTTTTCCCCTAAAATACTAAAGTAATTACAGTGTTTACATACAAGTGCTTGATTATGTCAAAAGATGTGGTAGTTTATTCAGCATCTAGAACACGCTTTAGAGCAATATGATGGACAAACAACCGATATCTACAGTAAAAAAAGATAAGCTACTCGTTATAGATTGGCTTATTGAACATTTCCCAAATGCCTTTTTTAAAAAAGGAAATCAGATTAAGCCTCTGAAAATTGGAATATTTGATGATATTATCGACTTCTACGAGCGACTAGACACCCCTCCTTTCAGTAAAAAATCGCTACGTGAAGCATTAAACTACTACAGTGCATCACCGGCATATCTAAATTGTCAAAAAGAAAACGCTGCACGAATTGATATCTATGGGAATGAAGTAGATGTAGTCACTCAAGAACAGGCCAGATATGCTCATCAGCGTTATTTGGAACGTTATAATAAGAAGCAAAATTCAGAAAAAAACAGTAGTAGCAAAACTGACGCATAGCGGAACTCATGAAATCCAAGACTGGTTTTAAATCCAGTCTTGGAGAGATACCTTTTAGGCTGGTTGCGCTAAATGATGCTGGGGAAACATATATACATTAATGGCACTTAGTTCAAACTATTTCCTATATTTCCGCCCTGCCTATGTCCCGGGGCTTGTTCCTGAGAGATCCACACGGATTTAGCACATAGCTCTTGCTCCAGTGGTCTATTTATCATCATCAGGAGCAATTTATCTAGAGTCTGTTGACAATTGCTTCATTAGCCTAAATTTCGCGCTTTATGGGGCGTTGTTGTAGAACGTAGGACAAGCTTGAGGACCATATCAGTATGTGGGTTAGAGTTAAAGAAACGGCGCAAATGCGAATTAAGAGGAATTGAAAGTATATTAAAATGGATTCGTCGAAAATCATGCATTAAATTTGGTATATAACTAATTACGCCGGTAGAAGTGGTGCAGATATAATGCCGAGGAATAGTAAATATATGTGATATAATAAGTCAATTGAGTCATTAACTATCCATTAATCTATCAAGAAACAACTTCATATGCTTAAAAAACTCTCAGGCAAGAAAACAAAAACTTATATTCAAATTCGCGCAGACTGGGAAGAAATGCAACTCTTAGATGCTAAGAATCGTTTTAAAGCGATGAGAACAATATCTAATGATATTAGTGAAGTATATAAAAGCAAATGTATAGACAATATTGAACAACTTGATTTTTATATCCATGTATTAAAACAAGTTATTCGTGTACATGATCATCCGCGCTATACTCGCCACTTATCTAAGATGATAATTGATTGGCTTGAATTAACTGGAAATGATAAAACCGAAATTATTAAGAAAAAATCAGGAAAGATACGTGTCGAAACATCAATATCAATTAGTGATGCTCACTATGGCAAAGATATAATCAATGCTTGTAGTAAATATTCTGAACTGCATTTATTGAACTTAATTAATGATGGTAAAGCATATATATTCAACACTGTTATTCATGAAGTATGTAATGTTCAAGTAAGAGTAGTTGATTCAGTGGATCCGGTGTTAACAAGCAAGGAATTTAAATGTGTAATAGATGCAACAGATACTGTAATCATTAACATCCCCACAGGAACCCTATCTATAGCGAGCCCTTGGAATTTAGAAGACGAAAAAGATAGCTTATCAATAAACATTGATCCAGGGCATTATAAAGTATGCGCTTACCTTTTTTATATTCATAATAAGATAGAAAGTTACTATATTGTTTTATGTAAAACTACTAATTTTTTACGTAATGATCTAACCAGGATCTATGAGATCGATCAATCCCGAATTCAGATAAATTAAAACAAGCACATTTATGGCTAAGATAAGAAATTACAGTTCTCGCCATTAGTTTTAAACATTTCGCTAGATGTGTCAAATAGAGCCGTTCGGTGAATAGAGAGTAAATGCTTACCTTAGCTAAGCCCCCTACTTTCACACGGATTCATTACTGAAAAGCCATCAAATAATTAACTCTGACATCCGATCCTAACGTAGCTTTTCTTAAAAACGGATTATAGTCCATTCCTTTTAAGTCAATTAAATTGAAGTCCCAAGGACGAGCCATAGCACACAACTCACTCGGTTTAATAAATTTCTTATAATCGTGGGTCTGTTTAGGCAATAAATTCAACACATATTCAGCAGCAATTATAGCTGTAGCATACGCTTTAATTGTTCTGCTAATTGTTGATACAAATAAAAATCCATGTGGCTTAAGTAGTCGCCTACAATGTTCAAATACCAACCCAGGATTTTCCACATGCTCCAACATTTCCATACATGTAATGACATCGAAACGTTGATGACTATATTTTTCAACTGAAGTACATTGATAGTTAATGTTTAGATGATTTTTTTTTGCATGTTCCTGAGCTACGAAAATAGCTGTAGATTCGGCATCTATCCCGGTAACTTTCGCTCCAGAATTTGCAAGTGCTTCACATAAAATACCCCCACCACAACCAACATCCAAAACATTTAAATCAGTTAATTGTACGTGTTGCTTAATAAAATCCAGTCGTATTTCATTAATATCATGAAGTGTTTTCAGTGGTCCCTCAGTATCCCACCATAAGTTGGCATGCTGAGCAAACTTACTAAGTTCTTGAGGATTAACGGTTGATTCAGTATTACTCATATTTTAGTAAATCCAATGGTTTAAAAAAGTCAATCACATGTTGATTGGTGATAAAACTTACATTATAAGGATGTTCTGCAATAAGTCCTATAGGTAATTTATCCTGTGCAGCAGTTTCAGCTATTTTACCTAATAAAATCAGTTGAATAGTAGGTTTAATTACAGTCAACTGTCCAAACAGGCTTTGCATAAAAGGCTTCCATTGACGAGCATGATAAGGAACCTTACCCTCGCTATAAACCAACGAGGCGTTGAGTAATAAAATACCTTTATTCATCATTCCTTTAAACAATTCTTGTGCTGTTTGCACTAAATAGCTTTTATCCACTAATGCAATATCGGCTTGTGATGTATTTAGATGCAAATCTCCACGTGCTAAAAGCATCATTTTTATCCAATTACGCAAAGAAGTTGCTCTATTAACGGCTTTACTTAACCCGGTCGAGCTCCATAAGTTGCCAACTGAATTATCCCAAAATGCATATCCATTTGCAGAGTCTTTACGAGGATAAGGTGATTCACCTAATAAAATATATTGAGTTTTGGCAAGTGGTAAACTGAATGCCGCTAATAATCGTTCTGTTCCTGGCAACCAATTTTTATCATTCATGAGCTGATGCAAATAATCCTGATCCATCGTTTTTAATGCGTTGATTAGAATTTCTTTCCAATCAGAATGACAATTATTTAATAAGGATTGATGTTCCACATTTATACTCGGTATCAATAATTCTAACGACCCTTCCAATATGACTCCTATTTCTATATAATGCTCTTAATTTACACAGGCATATAAAAGTTATGGGCACTTGCGTAAAGAACGAAGAAAACCTGACTAGCGATGCAATTCATAATCGTAACTGCTATGCTTATTTTGTTCAATTAAAAACTGCGATTAGGCACTGCCAAAACGTCATAAATCTCCTTCCAGAGTTCACCAAATTACAAGCTGTAATGAAGCAAAAATATGATAAAGACTATCCCTATGGTGATTTATATTCGTCTTGTATCTCCGCTTTAGAAAAGTATATTGAGACTAACCCTGCAGAAAAAGTTAAGGAACTTGATGAATTAGTTCTAGCTATTTACCACAATGACAACAAAATTCTCGAAGAATCGTCTGATTGGATAAATGATATTGGCGCCCAAATAAATCCTCGGAAACGCAATGTAGAAAAAAAAATTCATACAACAATAAAAGATAAAAAGAAAACTGTTAATCGACACTCACCTAATAATGAGGGTGGAATTTACCGTCGTCTTTATTCTTTGTTTGCAGATAACTTTAAACCTCAACACGAAACCAATTTGCCAACAATTAAAAATTTTTCTCATAAAGAAGATTCAGATGCAAGCGAGCATCGTTTTAGCACCCAAGCTCAGCGTCATAATGGACAAACTCGTATCAGTCCTCTGTTTAAACGTTGGCTACAAATAAATGCTGAATCATCAGAAAAATCCATATGCCATATATATTTTAATAATCTAGGATTAGATCGAAGTAAGTATGATATTGCGGGCTCCAAAGAAAGAGATATGACACTAGAGCTGCATAAACTTGAAGATGATCCGAGTCTCAAGGTTCTCGTCATTACCCTTCCTGCTAATGAAGGTTTAATGGAGTCCTCTGATTACGAAAAAACAAATGATCGTTTATCCTTTGTATCTGTATTTGATGAATTTCTAGATATAGCAAGCGAGAATACAACTAAAAACGTCATTTCTGATTTCCACATTAGTGCAAAAGCAAGAAATTTTTTGTTTGATGGTAATCAATATCAAATCTTAACCCAATTACTTCAGAAAAGTTTCCTTGCACAAGGACTTAGCAATAGAAGATTTATTTCTTCTGCGGAAAAACAAGCAGTTTGGGTGCACTTCATCAAATATGAACTCCCCAATTACATCATACAAAAAGTAAACCCCAAGAGCTTTAATTTTTCATGCAAAGATGCAATAGATCGTGGAGCACTTTCGTCTACTTATTATAACTTAGTACGATCATTTGAATTAGAAAAGCCTATAACTAAAAGAGAGTTTGAGCGCTCTCTTGATGCACCAGCTGCAAATGTTAAAGGAAGAGGGATGAATTTTCATCGAAAAATCATATGGAATGCTATAAATACTTATGTGAATGCAAATTATCTTGAATTAATTAATAATAAGAAGAAGTCTTGGCTCATTCACTGGCGTGATATGAACTGTCCTGGGATACAAACTAAGCAAATACTTAACAAAAGACTCAGTCAAACGATAGAACAATTCAATAAACTACCCGAAGAACATGGTAATATTAAAAAAACAGGTCTTAAATTATTAAATACTGTAACGAAGTTAGATCAGCAAAAGTCCTGTAGCGATGAACTCCTGCTGGAAATAATTTCACGCACATCTGAACTTGTAAATTCTTCGTCTGAAGAGTCCATTAGAAACTATGAAGTTCTAACTGATGAAGTTCAAATAAATTATCCTTCATTGTATGAACTCTCCGGCATGATGGTCGCCTTACTAGGTTTTATACTTTATATTCCCTCTTGTGGATACTCCCAGGCCCTAATTGATTATGGAGTGTCTTTTCAAAACAAAGGCTTTTTCTATGAAGATAGGATAAAATTAAGCGAAGAAATAGCTGAATTTACTACAGCTCTTCAATAATTTTGGAAATCCAAAACTATACTTTTTATAATCCGCACCTCTAAATTTGAGTAACACAGACTATATTGCTATCGTCTTAAAATAACTCCATGGAAACAAATTTTTTTACTTGCTTATTCGTGCCTTGTGGTTAAAAATAGAATTTACAGGGAGATTCTTAAACACAGGGAGCTGGTGTTATGTCTACTAATGAACAAGAACTTGATGTACTTATAAAGAGTGATATAAATCCATCCAATACAAATAAAGTCGTCATTGAAAAAGCTTTGTCACAGATGAATTTTTCTGATGCGGCTAAACAATTATTGCTCAACCCAAACTCACCTGAGCCTGATCTGGATAGTTTGCAAAGTATTGCTTTAACTCAAGAACACTTGGCACAAGTCAAAAAAAGTCTAGGTGCAATAGTCGACAGTTTACAAGATAACCCAAGCCTTATTTCACGTGCCGCTGCATTTTGGGGTGAGTTGCCATTATGGCAAAGAATTATTGGTGGTGTTGCTGTATCAGGACCTACCTTGATCATAGGAGCTGCAGCTCATATTGGATTCCTGGTAACAATTAGTGGTGTAAGCGCCTTAGCATACACGACCAGCGGTATTGTTCTTGATGACCATCATTATCATACAAAAAATATTGCTCAAAAATTAAAAGAAGGGATTTTTGGTGTCGCAGAAATCCTTGAATTAACTATTGGAGCATTGGATTCAATTCGCAAAAAACTCGCCGTTGAAATAGATAAATTTAAAGAAGAAAATGAGAGGTTAGCTAAAAATATTTCTAGATTGAATGAAGAAGTAGAGACATTAAGCGCTCAGGTTGAAGTATATATTGAAACTGAAAAATTACTTCGTAAAACAAAGGATGGACTTGAAAAAACAGCAGCAACTCTAAAACTTGATGTTGAAAAACAAAATAAACAATTTGAGGCCACCCAAAAGGAACTTTTGAAAGCTCGTGACGAGCATTCAAGAAGCCTGGTGTTATTATCCGAAAAAACATCTGAGTTATCTGAAGTTAGAATATCCATGGGAGCTGAAGTAGAGAAAGCAAAAAAAATTGCCTCCACATTAGAGGGAACAGTCAGGATTCTGTCCAGCGCAACCATAACTGACGGTAACCAACGACAGGCTTTTCAAGAAAAGCTCAATTCTTTCTTGGAGAATAAAGCAGCTAGCTTTGACCAAGTTGCAGAACGAATTGGCAAAGCAGAATCTGAACTTTTAGAGGTTAAATCTGAATTAAAAGCAAGTACAGAACGATTTAATAAGCTTCTAGAACTTCAAGAAAAGCAACTTCAGCGTCTACAAGGTCTAGACAGACGTGTTGACGCCAGTGCTCATCCAGAACTGCATCCTGTCAAAAATGAAGAGCAGACAAAATCAGATGGGTTACTAAGTAAACTCGGTTTCATGGCTATACCTCAATTATGGCCAATAACTAACTCGTCTCCACCTCCCAAAGCAGATAACCCAGTTCCTTAATGTAAAATTTTTTGAATTATCATTTCCTCCAAGCATAATTGCTCGGAGGATAGAATGATAGAATAAGATAAAATTGCCTCTATTTTTCTTCCTGGCACAACTTGGCAATACATTGTGAAGCCCACTAATTTCAGCTATTCTGTATTTTTAGCATTAATTCATAAACCGTGATTAAATCATATAATAAACTGATAAATATAATAAAAAACAATCAAGAAATGATGGTGAAACAACTCCATCAATTTTGTGAGATAAATTCTGGAACAACTAATTTAGTTGGATTAGCACACATGGCTAATCTACTACATACAGTCTATAAGCCAATTGCGGATACAATATATACAAAAAAGCATCCTCCTTTATCTATTATTGATATGTCCGGCAATACCTCACTCCAGACCTGTGGAGATGTTCTGTTTATTAGAAAGCGGCCTCACTTAAAGCGACGTGTTTTACTTTGTGGACACATGGATACCGTTTATGCTGCTGATAATCCATTCCAGAAATTAACTTATATTAATGATAACTGCATCAACGGTCCTGGGGTTACAGATATGAAAGGTGGGCTTGTTGTGATGTTGCATGCCTTATCTGCTTTTGAATTAAATGAATGTGCATCAGAGCTAGGTTGGGATGTTTTAATCAATGCAGACGAAGAAATTGGTTCACCAGCATCTAGTGTACTTTTAGATGAACTTGCGTCTAATTATCAAGCAGCTTTGGTATATGAGCCAGCTATGACTGCAAATGGCACTTTAGCTAAAAATCGTAAAGGAAGCGGAAAAATAACACTAATCGCTACTGGAAAGGCAGCTCACGCGGGGCGAGATTTTGCTGATGGCCGAAATGCAATTTGTTACTTGGCTGAAGCAATATGTGCCGTACACTCTCTTAACGGCAAACGTAATGGCGTTACCATTAACGTAGGAAAAATAGCAGGTGGACTGGCACTTAATGTAGTTCCTGATAAAGCTGTAGCACAACTTGACATTAGAATTAGTCTGCCTGAAGATGAATTTTGGGTACGAACTGAACTGGATCATATTATTTGTCAATTAAAACGTCCGGACTACTCTTTAAGTGTTCATGGCATTTTTGGAAGACCCGTAAAACGCGTGTGTTCAGGTACAGAACGTCTGTTTCATCGTATTCAATATTTAGGACAAGAGCTCGGTTTATCTATAGATTGGAAAGATAGTGGTGGCTGCTGTGATGGAAATAACTTAGCCCGCCACGGTTTACCAGTCCTGGACACACTTGGAGTCAGGGGAGGAAATATCCACAGCGCAGATGAATATATTCTACTCGATAGTTTATCTGAACGCGCTGCACTCAGTGCCTTACTCTTACTCGATCTTGCTCAAGGTGGCTTAGAGGATTTAAAAAATGATGCTATTTCGTAGTGCTTGCAATGCAGATTTAGATGCTATTCATCATTTGGCTGAAGAAAGTGGTGTTGGAATTACAACGCTTTCTAAAGATAAGGAAATATTAGCAAAACGACTGCATTGGTCGACTGATTCATTCAAAACAAATATAGAAAAACCAAATAATGAATATTATTTATTCGTTTTAGAAAACCAGCAAAGTAAAAAAATAATAGGTGTTTCAGGTATTGAATCATGTACCGGTCATGAGGCCCCTTTTTATTCTTATAAAATCTCCAAGCGAACCCGAATTTGCCGCTCATTAAATGTCCGTAGTGATTATGAAGTTTTAAGCTTGGTGAATGATAATCAAGGTCGAAGTGAAATCTGCACACTTTTTTTAGAACCGAAGTATAGAAAAAATAAAAATGGGTTATTACTTTCCAAGGCACGTTTCCTATTTATCGCCCAAAATCCTCAACGCTTTGCTTCAACAATAATTGCAGAAATGCGTGGGATCTCCGATGCACATGGCATATCACCTTTTTGGGAGAATGTAGGAAGTCATTTCTTTCATATGTCTTTTGCTGATGCCGATCGACTCACTCTCGCAACGGACAAACAATTTATAGCCGATTTAATGCCGCGAAATCCTATATACATTAAACTGCTGTCTCCGGAAGCACAAGCAGTAATAGGTGAATCTCACCCGTCTACACAAGCAGCCATGAAAATCTTATTAAAAGAGGGTTTTCGATATAACAAATACGTTGATATTTTTGATGCTGGACCTACACTTGAGGTTCCTCTATCAAAAATCAAAACCATTGAGCTTAGTCGAGTTGTAACCATTAAAAATATTAGTGATGAGGTGAGTAGCGCTAATTATTTACTAGCAAATACCCAATTGGATTTTCGAGCAACCGTTAATAGCGTGCTCGTTAATAAGGAAAATAATACCTGTATTATTAGTAAAAAAACAGCCAACCTCCTGCAAGTCAAATGCGGAAATCAATTACGAGTAGCTCCTTTACAATTTGATAATGGAGAGGCAAATGACTAATTCAACTGTAATACATGGCAAAGGACAGTATATTAATGGTCAATGGATAAAAGGCGATGGAACAACACTGGAATCGATAAACCCGAGTTATGGTACCTTACTTTGGCAGGGTACCATAGCTACAGAGCAGGAGGTTTCAGGTGCATGTCATGCTGCGCGACAGGCACTTTCATCTTGGTCCTCTCTTGATTTCGAACAACGTGCAGATTATACCCAAAAGTTTGCGCAACAAATTGATAAAAATCGCGACCATATGGCACATTTAATCGCTTTGGAAACTGGGAAACCCCTATGGGAAGCCCATACTGAAGTCAGTGCTGTTATAGGAAAAATTAATTTATCCATACAGGCTTACCATGAGAGAACCTGGACAAAAATAACCAAAACTACAGAAGCAAATGCGTGTCTTCGTTTTAAGCCTCAAGGCGTTGTGGTCGTTCTTGGAGCATTTAATTTTCCAGCCCATTTAAGTAATGGTCACATAGTTCCTGCCCTTCTTGCGGGCAATACAATTCTTTATAAGCCAAGTGAGCAGGCACCTGCAGTAGCTGAATTCATTATGCAGTGTTGGCATGAAAGCAAAATTCCCCCCGGAGTAATAAATTGCTTACAAGGTGATTCCTCCTGTGGAAAAGCATTACTATCACAAGACATCCAAGGTGTATATTTTACAGGAAGTTATGCAACGGGCTTGCGCATCCATCAGCAGTTTGGCGATAAACCTGAAGTAATTTTAGCTCTTGAAATGGGAGGAAATAATCCTTTAGTCATTGATGAAATTTCCGATCTCCATGCTGCCGTTTATCATACATTGCTTTCTTCATTACTTACGGCAGGCCAACGCTGCACTTGTGCACGACGAGTCATTATTCCCGATTCACATCAAGGTGATGAATTCCTGAATCATTTTATCAAAGCATGCTCATCAGTTAAAATTGGGCCGTTTGATCAAAAGCCAGAACCATTCATGGGACCCGTTATTAGTTATGAACAAGCCATTAAACACATCCATAGTCAGGAAAAACTAATTGAGTCAGGAGGCCTGCCCCTCTTATCCATGAGGTTACTTGCTGAGCATACTGGCCTACTATCACCAGGCATTATTGATATGACGCATCATGAAAACCCTCCAGATGAGGAAATTTTTGCACCATTAGTGCAAATATATCGCTACAATCATTTTGATGAAGCAATCAATCTGGCAAACCAAACTCGGTACGGTTTAGTCGCGGGTTTGTTGAGTAATAATGAACAACATTATTATCAATTTTATCAGCAAGTACGAGCTGGATTAATTAATTGGAATAGACCCACGACGGGTGCCGCCAGTAACCTTCCTTTTGGCGGAGTCGGATTGAGTGGAAATCATAGGCCAAGTGCTTATTTTGCTACGGATTATTGTGCCTATCCAGTAGCTAGTATGGAACAACCTCTCCTGACAATGCCAGAACAGACATTACCAGGTATTGGTAGCCTAGGAACTCCGTAACAAAGGGCCGCTATTAATAAGTTAAGATTTTTGTCATTCCCGCGAAGGCGGGAATCTATTCTTAAACTAGCACTACACTTTGCTAGAAATAGGTTCTCCCTTTCGCGGGAACGACAATTTATCCTTCACTTAATGGCGGTGGTGCAATGAACTCCGGGCTACGACTTTATGATTCGGACAAACAGTTACTTGAAACTTGAAACTTGAAACAGAAGATTAAAATGAACGTTTATGAATTAAACATGGATGGCCTAGTCGGACCTACCCATAATTATGCAGGTCTTGCAGCAGGTAATATTGCATCGCTCTCAAATGCCTTGGCATGCTCCAATCCCCAAGCAGCTGCCTTACAAGGTCTAGAGAAAATGCACTTACTTTATAAAATGGGGCTCAAGCAAGGTTTATTTCCACCACATCAGCGCCCTAATCTTGAACTACTGTATCAGTTAGGTTTTTGTGGTACACCGAAAGAACAAATTAATAAAGCCTATAGAACAGCACCTGAACTTTTGAGTGCCTGTTATTCAGCTTCCAGCATGTGGTCAGCAAATGCAGCCACAATTTCTCCAAGTACCGATACTCAAGACCATAAAGTTCATTTTACGGCTGCCAATCTTGTCAGTAATTTGCACCGACACCATGAAGCTGATTTTTCGAAAAAACTTCTGGAGTTTATTTTCGCAAACTCGGACTACTTCCACCATCATCCTATCCTGCCACGTTCAACCATTATGGGCGATGAAGGTGCAGCCAATCACAGTCGTATTTGTCAAAACTACAATCAACCCGGGATTCATCTTTTCGTTTATGGGAAAAAAGGATTAGGAAACAATCAATCACACTCTGGACCGATGAAATATCCAGCACGACAAACACAAGAAGCCTCTGAAGCCATAGTCCGTCAACATCAGCTATCGACAGACCATGTTGTATTTGCTTGTCAAAATCCACTTGCTATTGACCAGGGCGTTTTTCATAATGATGTGATATCTGTTGCCAATGAATCCGTTTTACTAGTCCACGAACAAGCCTTTCATCAGCAAAGTGCTGTGCTTAAAGAATTAGGTGAAAAAGCTTCTTTTCCTATAAATATCATCCAAATTTCACAAAAAGAGCTTAGTGTTGCCGATGCAGTTGAAACCTATCTTTTTAACTCACAAATTATTAGTTTATCGAAACAAAACTCTATGATGCTTATTGCCCCTTTTGAGTGTCAAAATAATCCGCGTGCTAATGCGTGCATTGAGAGAATACTTTCTGATGGATCCAATCCTATTAATTCAGTTCATTTCCTTGATCTGAAACAAAGCATGCGAAATGGTGGCGGCCCCGCTTGCCTCAGATTGCGTGTTCCATTAAATGAAGAAGAGCTTCAAGCCATGCATCAAGGTGTTTTAATAAATGATGATTTATTAAAGATTTTGAAGCAGTGGGTATTAAAGCACTATCGCACTGAGTTGATTGCTACAGACTTAGCGGATCCTCAGTTACTTGATGAATGTTTTTGTGCCCTGGATGAATTGACTCAAATCCTAAAACTAGGATCAATTTATCCCTTTCAATTAGAGAAGACTACCTAAAATGTGGAAAACAAAGTTAGGCACATGCATTTATACTTCTCCATCAGGTTATAAAGTATATCAAAATGTATGCTATCGCTGGCTAACGCTAGGGAGTAATGCCTTACAAACAGTTATAAACCGTCATAATCCACATAAACCTGGTTTATACTATCTCCCTGCACTTACAGTAATGGCCCGTAAATATCCGGGGGCTACTTGTATGTTAGGGCTTGGTGGTGCTGGAGTTGCATTGATGCTCAAGGATATCCCTGTAATTGCTGTAGATAATAGCGAAGAAGTCATCGAAATAGCAAAGCGTTTTTTTATAATCAATCGTTTAAAAAATTTAACCATTATTCATGAAAATGCGATGGATTATGTCCAAAATTGTGAAATAAATTTCTCACATCTAATTGTTGATCTGTACAATGCAAATCATTTTCCACCTGAGTGCGCTAATGTCCAGTTCTTTGCCTCATGCAAAAAAATAATAACTGAAGATGGAATTTTGGCTGTTAACTTAGCGAATATAAAAGAACAATATCCAATTTTTCAATTAATTAAAAATCAATTTAGCCATACGCTGGTTATACCAATAAGACAAAGTGCTAACATGGTAATTCTTGCTGCAAAAAATGACAGTAAAGAATCATTTATGCATAAAATAAATGAAACCGATGCCTTTAAACGAATTATTTGGGTAGATTCCTGGGGCTATGTTGGGGATTATAAAGAAACTATCTGGCAGCAATTAACAACCTATTTTAAACGCTAACTTTTGATGTTACTGTTGCAGAAATGTCTTCATGTTCCTTTTGCAAGATCTTATAGAAAGTAATTGGGAAGACAAAATACCTTTTTTCGTTTGAGTATAGTGCTTACATTGCAGATATCCCCAAAAGTCTAAGCCCATCAATAGCATAAATTCACTTTGCATCACTTCGTGTCTAGCCATTTAATGCTATCCAAGTTTTTTTTTGCAAAAATCAACCTAACAGGACTTACGAAAAACTCCAAGGTCGAGGCAAAAAATGTTTTTAATGAGGGAGTTTAGATAGACTAAATGACCGAAGTAAAAACATTTTTTAACGAAGAGATTGGGGTTTTTCGTAAGTCCTGCCTAAAAACAATTGGGTATTCACAAACCACTTATTCATCATCTTATTTTAACTTTACTTTATCTCAATTTGATCATAATACTATGCATTATTTAAATGAAGATAAACTCTATGGATACACCCGAATATAAAGCGGCTTCTGTTTCAGCCACTCAAGAGCTAAGAGCACTGTTTGAGATTGACAAACCCAATAGACAAGCTGCTTGGTATAATCGTTTAATAACTTGCCTACCCCACGCTATTTTCACTAGTGGTGAACCTGAGATCATCTTCAATCCCGCAGGGCTCACCTACTTTAATCTTGAACTTCCCGAAATCATCCCTGAAGACAGCAGTAGCATAACATGCTATACCATTCCTGAGCTCATCGATTCCTTCTTAATCAACGAAGGGGTAGGCATAGCCATCGAGGCATGGAATCCAAAAAAGGCTATCGATCTCAGCTATGGCGATGTCCTAGGTTTTCATCTCTATCGGACATTTACTGAACCTGAGGCTCATCCATTCAAAACAAATAAACCACATGTCTCAATTATTCACAAAGGCACTGATATCCTCGTCAGCGACGTGCCAGTGCAGATCCTACCCACAACCTCAATAAAATTACTTGAAGCGATCATGCTGCATTTCGGCATCCACGACGCTAAAGTCAAGTTCTTGTATATCCCGGAAACTGAGCAGAATGAGTTAGTTTTCTCATTTGACAAGAATCAATTTGAATCCAGCAAACTACAAGTGCTGCTCCAAAAAATAGGCTGGTTTTTACCAAGGTATTACTCATATTTGGCTTGTGATCTGAGCAGTGTGTCTCCTATAGTTGGAGCACAATAAAAGCAAGTTAGCAGTCTGTACATTGGGGAAATGCTCATTTTTGGCGGCTTGATCCACTAGCTGATTACGGCAAACTCAAAATTCTTGCTAAGCATCGTGTAAATTTTGAGCGCATTATCCCTCATAAATGAAGAAGATGATGTCAGACTATCACCATTTGCAAAAGCACATTTTTAGAGGCTTGGGTCGATATTCATTCTCGATGCATTATGAATGCATAAGATGGAATATTAAGGTCACTAAAGACTCCTAATAGTCCTTAAGTTGGTTTACCACTCCATTACTCCCCTGCCCCTAAATGTAATTTTTAAACTACGAAACAACCGAGGGGTCAAAAGTAGAAACTGTTTCAGCAAACTCGTTAATCGCATATAGTTCTTTGGATGGTTTAAATAATCCATACGCAGTGACACCACCAGCTACTGCACCTAAAACAGTACTTGATG
>NZ_RZGX01000028.1:0-34901 GCF_003990155.1 Legionella qingyii | reverse complement strand
AATAACAAAAAGCCTTAACCCACTGTCATTCCCGCGAAGGCGGGAACCCATTCCTAACAAAGCGCCGTGCCCACTGATGAATAGATTCCCGCCTTCGCGGGAATGACAACAATCTCTAACGTCTGCTCGGCAATGACAAAATCCCTAACGTCTGCCCGGGAATAACAAAATTCTTAATGTCTCCGAAATAACAAAAATCCTTAACCCACTGTCGTTCCCGCGAAGGCGGGAACCCATTCCTAACAAAGCGCCGTGCCCACTGATGAATAGATTCCCGCCTTCGCGGGAATGACAACAATCTCTAACGCCTTCTCAGGTATGACAAAAATCCTTAAGGTCTGCTCGGGAATGACAACATTCCTTAACTTAATGGCTATGCCGCTACGCTTCACTTATTGCGACAACGCCCCTGGACTTCACCTTTTTCTTTAATACTAAAATTTCTATACTATATCTATTGCTTTCGATTTGAAGCAACTTCAACAATTGCAGTTAATATCAACTCATTACTGACCGTTAACGCAGGAGCTGGAGCAGCTGACTCGCCTACCATCATCGTATTCATCGTCTTGGCTTGATAAAGCCTTGGTTGGGATGGATTATTCCCGTCAACAAAATCTAAATTACTGACGCTGTAATTTTGCCCCGGATATGCCTTATTGATACGAGCAAGTTCATCATTCACTTGTTGATATAACCGTTGGCGAATTTGACTTAAAACAGCCTGTGTTTCATCAAAACTTGGCTTAAAATCGACACTGGCTATCTCATATTTTGCCCCGGGTAAACTCACATCTTTAGCATTTTTATAAATATCGGTTAATGCGCCTTGGTTTACTCGTGCTTGTGCTTGCACATACAACTTTTCAAGACCAGAGCTATCTTGTGACCTATCGAATGCGGTCAAATGCCACTCCCCTTTTGCGATTTTATTCAATCGCTCCATAATATCAGCTCGTGCCTTGACCAAATCAGCACTGGTTAAAGTCACATTGATATTGACCCCTAATAAAGCAGTTTGAGTTGTTACCCACTGTTTTGCTGAAAGTTGAAAATCAATTTTATCAAGAACCAATTGAGGCCGTGGAATGGATGGAGGTATCATTTCTTCAGCAAAGGCAAATGGTGTAACTAGCATTAAAGTCAGCATTCTGAAAAATACTTGGCGCATAACACTCTCCAATCTGATGAATAATTAAATAAGTGTATACCAGCATACCTAAAGACACCAAATTATTAACTGCACCATTGATTTAATCAAAAAATAGGAATATAACTTCTGCAAAAATATTTGAAGAGGAGCATCAACAAATGATTTCTGTGGACAATATATCAAATACTAACCCAATAATGGCCGAAGATGATTTCCTCGATTACGCGCTCTCTCATGGTTTTGGAGACTTACACTTTAAAGTGGATCCCATAACTGGAATGAAAGCTATAATCGCCATTCACAACACCAAATTAGGTCCTGCTTTAGGTGGTTGCCGTTTTATTGAATATCCTAGTACCTATGCTGCGATTCAAGATGCAATGCGTCTTGCCCGAGGAATGAGTTTCAAAGCAGCATCAGTGAACTTGCCTTTAGGAGGCGGTAAATCAGTCATTATAAAACCCAAAGGTTCGTTTGATCGCGCTCAGTACATGCATCAATTTGGTCGATTTGTTCATGAATTAAATGGCCGCTACATTACTGCTCTCGATAGTGGTACTGAATTACCAGATATGGACATCATTGCAGAACATACCCCCTATGTAGCCAGCTTATCTAAATATGATGGCGATCCTTCTCCCTCTACTGCCCGAGGTATTCTGCGAGGCATTCAAGCCGCTGTTGCGTTTAAACTCGGTAAAGAAAGCTTAAACGGAGTTCATGTAGCCATCCAGGGCTTAGGCCATGTTGGATTTTTACTTGCTAGACATTTACATGAATTAGGAGCCACACTAACCGTTGCGGATGTCTCAGCTGCAGCAGTCGATCGTGCCGTTACCGAGTTGGGCGCTAAAGCAGTAAGTACGGATCAAATTCACAAAGTACCTTGTGATGTTTTTGCTCCTTGTGCATTAGGTGCGATTATTAATGACATCACTATTTCTCAACTGCAAACCACAATTATCGCAGGTGCAGCAAATAATCAGCTAGCTCATACCTTCCATGGAAAAAAATTGCACGACAAAGGAATTTTATTTGCAGTAGATTATGTTATCAATGCGGGCGGATTAATTTTTGCTGCCTCTAAATATCTTCATACTCCTGAAGAAAAAATTAACCAACAGATTGATGCGATCTATACTCATTTAACTGAAATCTTCGCTCTGTCTGTTAAGGAAAATTTACCTACTAGCGAAATTGCAGATAATTTGGCAAAAGAGAAATTATCTTAAAAGAAAGAATGATATGAAACACTTAAGTCTAACTCCTGAGCTTTATGAATACATGCTGGATAAATCTTTGCGTGAACACCCTTCCCTAACCGGTCTACGCAAAGTGACATCCACCATGGAACTGGCAAACATGCAAGTTGCACCGGAACAAGCACAATTTATGCAATTGCTTTTACGCTTAATCCGCGCAAAAAATGTTTTGGAGTTAGGAACATTTACTGGTTATAGTGCTTTGGCCATGTCCTTAATGCTACCTGATGACGGTAAGCTGATTACCTGTGACATCAGTGCAGAATGGACAAGCAAGGCACATCCTTTCTGGAAAGAAGCGAAACAAGATCATAAAATTGAATTACGACTTGGTCGAGCATTAGATACATTACATGCCTTAATCGCTGAAGGTTGGGAGCAAAAGTTCGATTTTATTTTTATAGACGCCGACAAAACCAATTACGTAAATTATTATGAAATGGCATTAAAACTGATTCAACCTCAGGGATTAATTGCAATTGATAATATATTCTGGGATGGTAAGGTAATCGATGAAAATGAAAAGGGCGGGCAAACCAGAGAAATCAGAAAACTTAATGAATTAATTAAAAATGATCAGCGCGTATTTATTAGTTTGTTGCCTATAGCCGATGGATTATTTTTAGTACAGCCATCTTAAAGACATAACGTAGCCTGGGTGAAGTTCAGCAAAACCCAGGTTTCAAAATTCCTGGGCCTTCAGCACTCACCCAGGCTACACGTGTCATGTTTTCCCCTCTCTTGAGGAAAGGATTTTATAAGTACCGAATACTTTTAAAGGAGTAATAGACAATGCAAACAAATAACAACCCTTGTGGATTAGATGGTTTTGCTTTCCTCGAATTTTCAGGTCCCGATAAAAAACGCCTACATCAACAATTCACTGATATGGGTTTCCAAGCTACTACACACCATAAAAATCAAGACATCACTTTATTTCAACAAGGTGAGATTCAATTTATAGTCAATGCTGCAACAAATTGCCAAGCTGAAACACACAGCAAGACTCATGGACCTGGTGCTTGTGCCATGGGATTTAAAGTAAAAAATGCAAAAGCAGCTTTCGAACATGCGCTGAAACATGGAGCAATTGCTTTTGAAGATTGCGCACATGCACATCATGGTTTACTTGGTATCCAAGCAATCGGCGGGAGTGTTATTTATTTTGTTGATGATCAACATCAACCGTTCTCCGGCTATTGGGAACACCAATCTAGTAAAAAAGTAGCAGGTAATGGTTTAGTGATGATCGATCATTTAACCCATAATGTATTCCGTGGCAATATGGATAAATGGGCTCAGTTCTACGAATCCATTTTTAATTTCCAGGAAATTCGTTATTTTAATATTAAAGGGAAAATGACCGGCTTATTAAGTCGAGCGTTAGGTAGCCCTTGTGGAAAAATTAAAATCCCTTTAAATGAATCTAAAGATGATTTGTCACAAATTGAAGAGTTTCTGCACGAATACAAAGGCGAAGGCATTCAACATATCGCATTAACCACTGAGAATATTTACCATACCGTGCATACATTAAGAGAGCAAGGCGTTAAATTTCTTGATGTTCCAGATACTTATTATGAAATGTTGCACGATCGGCTCCCTTGGCATCAAGAACCAGTCAAAGCACTTCAAGATGAGCAAATCCTGATTGATGGTGAGCACGATCCGAAACATGGTCTATTACTGCAAATTTTTACTGAAAATATCTTTGGTCCTGTATTTTTTGAAATTATTCAACGCAAAGGCAATCAGGGATTCGGTGAAGGTAATTTTCAGGCGTTATTCGAGGCCATTGAACGCGATCAAATCCGACGTGGTACCTTGAAAGAACTATCAGCGTAAAGAATGTAGCCTGGATTAGGCAAAGTACCACGTCCATTCGTGTCGTTGTCATCCCCGCGCAGGCGGGGATCCAATTCTAATTGAACGCTAAAGCCAATTTAGAGATGGATTCCCGCCCACATGGGAATGATAAAGTTTTAACTTAATGGGAGTGGTGCAAAACGCAACCTAGGATTTTCAAAATTCGCATATATTTCGCTGCATCCAGGCACAACGACTAATGAGGAACTTATGAAACTTGCCAGTTTAAAATCAACATCATCACGAGATGGAGAGTTATGCGTGGTCAATCAAGCATTGACTCTTGCAATTCGTGTTCCCCAAATTGCACCCAACTTACAGTACGCTCTAGATCATTGGGATGCAGTAAAAGAAAAGTTACAAACTGTCTCGCAACAACTTAACGAAGGCCATTTGGAAAACACCTTCGATTTTGATCCGCAACTATGCACATCCCCCTTGCCACGTGCTTATCAATGGGCTGATGGCAGTGCCTACGTTAACCATGTCGAACTCGTGCGCAAAGCCCGAGGTGCTGTATTGCCAGAAAATTTCTGGACTGATCCATTGATGTATCAAGGAGGTTCCGATTCGTTCTTGGGGCCTAGAGATCCCATTTTAGTTGCTGATGAGGCTTTTGGCATCGACTTTGAAGCAGAAGTTGCAGTCATTACCGATGATGTTCCCATGGGGATAAACCATAAAAATGCAGAGCAACATATTAAATTGTTAATGCTAGTCAATGACGTTTCATTGCGTAATTTAATACCAGATGAATTGGCAAAGGGTTTTGGGTTTTTCCATTCCAAACCTTCCAGCAGTTTTTCTCCCGTAGCCATTACCCCCGATGAATTAAGTACTAATTGGGATGGACAACGTGTGCATCTGCCTTTATTGAGTCATCTGAACGGACAATTGTTCGGTCAGCCCAATGCTGGAATTGACATGACGTTTTCTTTTCCAGAGCTGATTCAGCATGCAGCAAAAACCAGAGTACTGGGTGCTGGGACTATTATTGGTTCAGGTACTGTTTCTAATCTTGATCGCAGCAAAGGTTTTTCTTGTATTGCCGAAAAACGTATGCTGGAAATCATAGAACAGGGTCAAGCAAAAACGTCTTTTATGCGCTTTGGGGATAGAATTCGAATCGAAATGCTCGACAAACAAGGTAAAAGCTTGTTTGGCGCCATTGATCAAGTTGTCAAAAAGGTATAAGTAATGAAACTTTATGATTATTTTCGCTCCACAGCGTGTTATCGGGTTCGTATTGCTCTGAACCTAAAAAATATCACTTATGAACAAGTTAACATTCATTTAGTGAATCATGGCGGAGAGCAGCATAGTGCAGAGTACAGAGAGATAAATCCTCAAGAGTTAGTTCCTTGTTTAGAAATCAATGGACAGATTATTAGTCAATCACTTGCTATCATCGATTATCTGGATGAGACTTACCCAATCCCTAAGTTATTGCCTCAAAATCCTTGGGATAAAGCTACAGTACGATCTCTTGCCTTAATCGTAGCATGTGATATGCACCCTCTGAATAATTTAAGAGTATTGAATCAATTAAAAGAGCAGTTTCAAGCCAATGAAACACAAGTTATAGAATGGTATCACCATTGGCTTAAAGCCGGATTTGATGCCCTTGAAGCGAAGTTATCGCATATTAAACGGAGCCAACCCTTTTGTTTTGGTGATGCAGTTACATTGGCCGATCTCTGTCTTGTCCCTCAAGTCTATAATGCACACCGTTTTCATTTTGCGATGGATAACTATCCTCTTATCAATGAAATCAATGCTCATTGTTTGACCCTGGAACCATTTAGAAAAGCAGCTCCTGAACTTCAATAGTTCAAACTTAGCCCCTCGTTTAATGGTGTAACCGTTTGTGGCTTCATAAACAGTCTGTGATGTTGTCCAGCACGGTTACCTTAACGTTAACAAGGGAAGATAAATCGGAATGTATTATTTCATGATAGACCAGATACATACTCTTCTGTTAGGTCTTGAGTTTGCTCTTCATCATTGCCTGAATTAAAGAATCGCAGTGTTGAATAGCTATTCGGCTTTCCAATTTCTGTTAACGCTTGAGCGAATAATTCATCATCCATTCTTCGCGTTAAATGTTCTTCTTGGTCTAGACAAACAGCCAATAAGTAATCGCTGTCTCGTTGTTTTTGATCTAATTTATTAATTACTTGCGGATTATATTCTTGCGCAAGTGCTTGGTAGGTCAATTGCTCTGCTTTATCCTTAAATGAAAAATAATTATGCTTAGAGAAAAAATATTACTTATTCTTAAAACCAGGCTTTACTTAATTCTACAGTCACAACACCGTCGGGTGTTTTTTCGAGCATACTCCATACCGTTTTACATCGCTGTAAATGGCCAACCAGGTAATTTTTGTTGCTGCATTTATAACGCACTGGCATTTGATCATACATCTTGTCTGACTTAATCGCATGACACTGCTCACCATTGGTTAATTCGATTCCCCAAGGATAAGTGCGAGACATATCCAATGTTTTATTTTGTTCATTATTCAAAGGTTCTTTAACCTTAATCAGCACGCTGTCTCCAATCCAGGGAGAACGAGGACATAAAGCTTCAGTCCTATTTGGACCAGCTTTTACAAAGCAAGGATCATACGTTTTACCACCAGCAATACAACGCCAAGCATCTTCGCGAATGATTAATTGAGATTGAGAATAACATTCGCCAAAAGATTTGCTTCTCACTTGCGGGACTACCTGCTCTGATGCATCACCATAGGGTCTGTATAATTTTAATACCGTATCATTTGCTGCAGCTGCAAAGGAACACAAAAACAATGAGATGCAGAATACTTTTAGCAACATAATGGTTCCTCAATAATTATATTGAAACACGTTCATATTTTCTTGATCTATAAGTTAAAGTTTTTTGCTATAGGAATAGCGCACTGAAATGAGAAAATCAATGCGTTTTAACACCAAGATAGTAGAAATGCGCATAACCCCAGTGTATCATCTCATTTTTAGTTACAGGTATCTATACTTCACGGGGTTACAATCGCGATTTTTGGCATATCCAAGCTCGCTAACCCTGACTAATTCTTCAATAAAAAATGCTTGATGTAACGTTATAACTACGCTTTATCTCAATCTGCATACGCAGACTGATAGAATTTAAAAAGTACCTTATGGCCATGCAAAGTATACACAGAGTGAGGAGTAAAAAATGACCCAAGTTTTTACCATAAAACAATGTCTGGATGGTGAAATCAGCATTGATGAACACGTTACCGTTAGAGGTTGGGTAAAGACCCGACGTGATTCCAAAACAGGCTTGTCTTTTATTAGCCTACATGATGGTTCCTGTTTTGCTCCAATTCAAATCGTAGCTACCGATGGTTTAGACAATTATCATGAAGAAGTCACTAAACTTAATGCCGGCTGTTCTTTGATTGCCTCAGGAAAATTGGTTGCCTCACAAGGAAAAGGCCAAGCCTTTGAAATTCAAGCTGACTATATTAAGGTCGTGGGTTGGGTAGAAAATCCAGATAGTTATCCTATTCAGGCAAAACGCCATACACTGGAATTTCTACGCGAGGTAGCTCATCTACGCCCACGTACAAATACGATTAGCGCCGTTACACGAATCCGTCATTGTTTATCACAAGCCATCCATCGTTTTTTCCACGAACAAGGTTTCTTTTGGATACATACCCCTATTATCACCTCTAGTGATTGTGAGGGAGCGGGTGAAATGTTTCGTGTATCGACTTTAGATCTTTTAAATGTGCCTAAAAATGAATTCGGTCAAATTGACTTTAGCAAGGATTTCTTTGGTAAAGAGACTTTTCTTACTGTTTCAGGGCAACTAAACCTGGAAGCTTATTGTATGGCTATGTCAAAAGTATACACTTTTGGGCCAACTTTCCGTGCTGAAAACTCAAATACCAGCCGTCACCTCGCTGAATTCTGGATGATTGAACCTGAAATCGCTTTTGCTACTTTGCAAGATATTTGTAATTTAAGTCAAAGTATGTTGCGCTATTTATGCAAAGCAGTCCTGGACGAACGTTCTGATGATATGGAGTTTTTCAATCAATTTGTTGCTCCAGGTTGTATTGAACGCTTGGAACATATTGCTGATTCAGATTTTGAAGTCATGACCTATACCGATGCCATTAAAATTTTGGAACAATGCGGTCAACAATTTGAATTTCCAGTCAGCTGGGGTTTGGATTTGCAGTCAGAGCATGAACGCTATCTGGCAGAAATTCATTGTAAAAAACCAGTCATCCTGACTAATTATCCGCAAGAAATTAAAGGTTTTTACATGCGCCTCAATGATGATGAAAAAACCGTCGCAGCTATGGATGTTTTAGCCCCTGGAATCGGTGAGATCATCGGTGGCAGTCAACGCGAAGAGCGTCTCGATATTCTCGATAGACGTATTGAAGAATGCAACCTAAGCAAAGAGAGTTATCAATGGTATAGAGATCTACGCCGATACGGTACCGTTCCACATGCAGGATTTGGTTTAGGTTTTGAGCGTTTGGTAAGTTATGTCACCGGTTTAGCCAACGTACGTGATGTCATCCCGTTCCCTCGCACCCCAGGACATGCGAATTATTAAGAGAAGTAAATTATGTAGCCTGAATGCAATAAAACAGAACCCGAGGATGACTGCTAAAAACCTCGGTTACGGCTTGCACCTTCACCCAGGCTACATTTCAGTTATTTATTGGCGTTTGATTTGATTGTAGCTTGAGTTCAGCAAAGCAAAACCCAGGTTTGTCATCATCGAATCCCCAAATTATTCTTCGCTTCACTCACGATTTTTTGAGAACTATTGGCTTTCAATACACTATGGTTTAAGGACAAACAGACTCCACCTCAAACCCATCCTCGTCCGCAATTTGCATATCATGAACAATAAACGGCGAAACCTGGGCTTTTGAACTTTTATATTTGCTTAGGGGAGATAAAAATTGATAGGAATTTAATGGGACTCCAGTATCAATCAGCTCATATTTGTTGGCGTCTTTTCTCACTCCGTCAAGAAAGTTCTTGCCTGAGGTTCTGCCCTGGGCAGTGTTGTGAATTAGATCTACAGATTTACGGTCATTTCCTGCTGTTTTTTTAAACATCCTGGTTAACTCCTCTGTTTATTGATAATCCTTATCTGAAACAGTAATAGCCTAGGAACGTATCTATATCATTTACACCTCTGACAACATGCCTTCTCCCAGTACTAAAACTCTATCCATTTGTCTTGCTAATTGCTGATCATGAGTTACGATAACCAAAGCGGTGTTCATTTTTCTATTCAACTCCAGCATTAAATCAAATACTTTCGTTGCAGTTGTCTGATCCAGATTTCCTGTAGGCTCATCAGCCAAGACGCAATAGGGTTGGTGCACTAAAGCTCGAGCTATTGCAACTCGTTGCCGCTCTCCTCCGGAAAGCTGTGCAGGCTTATGTGTTTTCCTTTCTTTCAGGCCAACATCATCCAGCATTTTACTCGCTTCGGCCTCTGCATCCTTCACTGAAACATTTGCTAGCAATAGCGGCATGGAAACATTTTCAAGCGCGGTAAATTCTGGTAACAAATGATGAAACTGGTAGATAAATCCCAAACCTTGGTTACGTAATTTACAACGTTGTTTTTCATTTATCCTTTGCCAATTTGTGTCCTTTATCAATACATCTCCGCTTGTGGGTTTATCTAAGCCACCCAATAAATGCAATAAAGTGCTTTTCCCAGAACCTGAAGGACCTATAATTGCCAAGCGCTCACCTTTGCCTATGGATAGATCAATCCCTCTTAATACGTGCACTTTAGAAGTACCGTCACTATATGACTTACATAATTTATTAGCACTTAAAATTACATCACTCATAATGCAAAGCCTCCGCAATCACAGTTTTTGAGGCCCGCCAGGCAGGATAAATTGTTGCAAAAAAGCTCATTAATAATGCCATAACACAAACTTTCCATAGATCGCTAAATAGAATCTTAGAGGGCAAATAATCCACAAAATAAATACTGGAAGACAAGACTTTAAAATGAAACCAGGTCTGAAGATGATTCACAATTGTGGTCGCATTGTTTGCTAATAGTAATCCGCCAATCAAACCAAAAAGTGTGCCGACAATTCCTACCATCATCCCTTGAACAATAAATGTCCATAATATGGTAGAAGGAGTTGCACCAATAGTTCTTAGAATTGCGATCTCAGCTTGCTTGTCATTAACAACCATCACCAGAGAGGAAACCAGATTAAATGCAGCTACTGCGATAATCAGTAATAAAATCAGAAACATCATCGTTTTTTCCATTTTAACTGCTTGGAAAAATGCACCATATTGCTGAGTCCAATTACCTACCTGATATTCTTCACCTAATAAGTGAGATAATCGAGAAGTCAATTCGGGTGCTTGATAAACGTTATCTATTTTCATTTTGATACCGGTTACATCATCACCCATTTGCAATAACTTTTGGGCATCCCCCATATTGATGAATGCCAATTTGGTATCAAAATTAAACCCGCTTCCCGCAGAAAAAACCCCAACTACAGTGAATCGTTTAAAACGAGGAATCATTCCGGCAGGAGTCACTGTCGCTTGCGGAATCATGACGGTGACCTTATCTCCAATCATCGTTCCCATGCTGTCTGCAAGCCCTCTCCCCAAGATGATGCCAAAATCTTTTAAATTACTTAGACTCCCAGCAAGTAACTTGTCTTGTAAGTGACTCATTTTTTCTTCTTTTTCAGGCAACACACCTGTTAAAACAATAGGATAAACCTGTCCTTCATGAACCATTAGCCCTTGCCCACCAACATAAGGTGCAAGCGCTTTAATTTCGGAAATCGTTTGAATTTTTTTAGCTACTTCAGGCCAATCACTGAGTCGTTCATTGGGTCCAGAAACTGTAATTTCAGGAGCCATCCCGAAAAATCGGTTATGTATTTGCTGGTCAAACCCATTCATTACCGATAAGACCGTAATAAGAACCATCACACCAATGCCAATACCTAGCATCGAACTGAGCGAAATAAAAGAGACAAAATGATTCTTCTTTCTGGAACGCGTATAGCGTAACCCCATAAAAAGGGCTAATGGTTTATACATGTTTGCTTTTATTTTTGGTTAAAGTCTTATTGTAGAGAAAAAATCATCCAAGCGATATACCTTATATGGAGTTCTGCTATTTATTATTTCTTCATCAGTTAACCCACATAGTTATCCACAGAATTTGTGGATATTTAATCGATATTGCGGAAAAAAAATGATTTTGTGGGGTAATTATTATGCATGCTTCATCTTGTCTATAAATGTATAAACGAGCTTTTTCAAAACACCATACTAGTGATAGACAGGTTTGTTTTTTATCAATTTGCGCTTCACTAACCCCCAAAATAAATGGACATAAAATTGACGCAAATGATTATAATATGTACGATTCTCCTTTAATATTATCAGGACGCTAAGACTAATGTCGATACATCATCACTATAGCGCCCCAGAACAATCGTTTTGGGTAAAGAAAATGGATTTAGCCTGAGCAGCAACCCTCCCGCAAACCCCACTCTTTTGAGCGCGTTATTTGTATGAAAAAAATGACTAGGATAATAGAAACATCGGTTATGCAAGAAATCTCATATTAACGGAAGGAATATTATGGCCTCCTCGGAAAGGAACGTACGAAAAATCATCTTTAACGATAAAATCGTCGCCTTTATCAACAAACCCGATGTGCATTTTGATGAAGTTGATGCCCTGTTAGGTGAAGAACTTAGCTTAACTCCACCTGGAAGAGCTCTTGAACAGCTCACCGATTTCCTTCACCTTGTTTCATTCATTAAAACAAAACGCTTTTCTAATCCGTTTTGGGCTCTACGCGTGTTTGCGGATATCAATACCAATCTGGAAGCACGGAAAGCTTTGGTAAAAGCAATGAGGTTAGCTCCTGAACAATATGATAAAATTTATGATCTTATCTGTTATTTAGCGCAAAAAAACAGGCTTGTTCGCTATACTGAACTAAGCCACGTTACTCCGGTTCGTTTCTCTATGGATAGAGGAAATTCAGATTCTATATATATGGAAGAACACAGTGAATGGTATTTGATTTTTGACGTGTTTGGGCTTTGTAAAAGTCTTCCTCATCAATTAATTCCATTACTAGCAGAATTATTAATAGAGGCCAATCTTTCAGTGGAGGATCTTTTAGCCCTTGATTCATTTTTTAAATTCATTGACAAACACGGTTTATTACAAAAAGAAATAATAGGACCTATGTTGCCCCAACTAAGATATAAAAACAGCATAGAAAAACTTCAATCCCTCCTGATCTATTTGCGGGATAATGATTTGCTAAAGCCTAATATTTTAGAACACACGTTGCCCTTGTTACATCATTTAAATGCACTTAAAAATTTTTTTGCTATCTACCTCACCGAACTGCAATCCATAGATTCATCTCAAGAAATATTAAAAAATCTCAATCTATATTGCCAACTTTCTGTGCATAACCCATACAGTTATGATGATGAAGTATCAACAAATACCCCCTTACATCAGGCCATTATTGAACGTAATCCGTCTAAATTGCAGCACGCATTGAGTTTGGCAAATCCAAAATTTCTTTTAACTACCTCTTATGAAAATACAGCGCTAGTATTAGCATGTAAACTGGCAGATAAAGAAGCGGCAAGGCATATTTTGAAAAAAATGCGCGAATTAGATTGCACTGTGAATCATGCTGATTCGCAGGGAATGACTGCACTTCATTGGGCAAGATTTTACCATTTTAACGATTTAAGTATGGAACTTATTGCCGCGGGTGCCCAAGAAGAATTAAAAGCCGCCAATGGAAAAAAAAGTGCTTATTTTGCCAAACATCAATTTACTCTGAATGATTTTAAAATAGAGGGCCGTGAAATTATCGAAGCTTTTTTCAAATTAACGAATAGTGTTTTGACTGATATCACCTTTCATGCAGATAAAATTGCCTTAAATCTAAACCTCACAACTCCAGAGGAATTGATGTCTTTATATCATCGTGATGAAGGAGCGCAGATTCGCTCATCCAACCGTTTCTACTTATTTTTTAAGGCATTCCGTCCTCGATTAATTGAATGGTTAGAAAAGCAAAGAGAACTGGATTTACAGTCCGAGCATGCAACAGTTGCACGAAGATCAACTGTTGGTTAAATAAGAAGTTATAAACCCGGGACACAAGAATGGATACTCGGTAGTGTTATTTTAATGAACTACCAGTTATCCTATATACCTAATATGTAAACCTGCTATCAGGTAAGGTCGTTTGTATGAATCCTAGCTCTTGGTATTATCCTTCGCTCATTGCCTTGTGTCTGTATGGTGCCTGGGGATATTGGGGTACAAGAGCATCCAGTTTTATTAATCCTCTATCCATCACTTTTTATTCAAGTATAGGCGTATTAATTTCTGGCATCATCGCTTTGGTATTACTTGATTTTAAATTGGATCTTTGTCCTAAAGGAAGTACATACGGATTATTGAACGGTTTAGCAAGCGGCATTGCCTGCATTTTTTTCATTTTGGCGCTACGCAATGGACCTACAATGCCGGTGGTACTTGTCACCTCGATGTATCCAATGATCACGTTGCTGCTCAGCGTTGTGTTTCTCAAACAAGGGCTAACATTAAAACACGGATTGGGTATGGTCTTTGCGATTCTTGCGTTAATCTTGTTTGCTTCAGAATGATTGGTGGTTGGTGATTGGTGCCCAGGGCCGGAATCGAACCGGCATGGAGTTGCCTCCGAGGGATTTTAAGTCCCTTGCGTCTACCTGTTTCGCCACCTGGGCAATTTATTTATGGAGGCTGAGGCCGGAATCGAACCGGCGTACACGGCTTTGCAGGCCGCTGCATGACCACTCTGCCACACAGCCTCATTTGATACTTCTAATACTTCTTCTTTAAGCTCTAAAAAAAAAGCGACTTTTGTTGTCGCTTTAATTTGGAGCGGGAAACGAGACTCGAACTCGCGACCCCAACCTTGGCAAGGTTGTGCTCTACCAACTGAGCTATTCCCGCGTCTCTACGGGGTGTGATTCTACCGAAATTTAAGACGCTGTCAATAATAAATTTAATTTTTTTTCGTTAATTCTGGCCATGCAATTGCCAGGTAAATAATCATCGACCAAATCGTTAAAATTGCGGCCACATAAAGCAGGACAAAACCCAAAATTCCACCCCATGTGTCTAACGAATTAAATGCTAATAATAAAAACAAAGCGATCATTTGCAGAAAAGTTTTAATTTTTCCTACATAACCGACTGTAACACTTGCACGTCTGCCAACTTCAGCCATCCACTCCCGTAATGCTGAAATAACAATTTCACGGCCAACAATCACAATCGCCGGGATAGTAATGTAATTAATCTCTTTAGCTCCGACCAAGAGCAATAAGCTGCTAGAAACCAGTAATTTGTCTGCGACAGGATCAAGAAAAGCACCAAATGGAGACATCATCTTGAGCTTACGTGCCAAAAAACCATCCAACCAATCAGTAAAGCTTGCTGCGGCAAAAATGCTTGCTGCCAACATATGTGCAAATGAAAACGGTAAATAAAATACAATAACAAATACTGGAATCAAAACGATGCGCAGCAAAGTTAATAAATTTGGTAAACTGGTTAATGTACTCAACGCTTGATACTCCCTTTACATAATACGAAATAAAGCAACCCCCATCCTATGAGTAGTTCAAAAATAAAATCCAGCCTGAACAAACTTGAGCTCGGGAATCGCGGCTCATTAATCTAATTCCTCGCCCAGGCTACAGATAACTATGTCTGTGGTTTACTACTCTTCGATAAATTTAAAAAATCTGCTATTTGTTCATAATCATCAAATACGACTACTGCCCCAGCAGCTTTAAGTGCAGATTCTTCTTGCTGGTGATAAACGTCTATTCCTACAGCAGTAACTTGAGCACCTTTTGCCATTTCCATATCGGTAAGCGAATCGCCTATCATTAATGTCGTAGCTGCTGTTCCACCGTGCTCTTCAATAATTTCTTCCAACATTTGTGGACAAGGTTTAGCAGGAACCTGTCCTGCAGAGCGAGTTATTTTAAATATATTATCAAGACCCGTAGTCTGCAAAGCGCGTAACAAGGATTGCTGTCCTTTATTGGTTGCAATCGCGAGGGTTATTTTCGCCTCATGCATTTGATGGATCAGTTCACGCACCCCAGGCATCAAACACACATCAGTTGAACGAGAATGCATAGCTAATTGTACTGCCTGTAATAATTGTTGGTGTTGTGTTGTCGTCAAATGCGGATATGTTTTCCTCAAAGCTTGTACTAAACCCAACTCAACATATTTTCTTGCCTGGTAAGGATCAAAATTGCCAAATCCCAACAAATTTGCTTCTGTAGCAACTATATGTAAAACGATTCCTACAGTATCCGCAATAGTACCTTCCCAGTCAAATACCACTAAATCATATGGATTGCTCATTGCTCACTACGCTCCTCGCACGTAATTGTTTTAGTGCGGTAGAAAAATGGTTATCTGCATCAGCTTGAAACAAATGCTTTGTGCCATTCAATTCAAATTGAATGGCTCGCGCATGTAAAAAAAGACGATGATGCTGATTATCTATCCCTTCTATTTCTCCTGCAAGTGCTCCATATTTTTTATCGCCAACTATAACATGCCCCAAATGGGCGCTATGTACACGGATTTGGTGTGTACGCCCAGTTTTAGGAGTCGCCTCAACCCAACAGGCCTGCTGATAGTTTTCAAGAAGCTTAAATCCTGTTTCCGAAGCTTTTCCTTCTTCTTTAACCGAGACAATACGCTCACCTGATTTTAAAGTATTTTTTTCTAGTGCGGCACGAACAGTCACTTGTTTTTTACCTTCCCAGCGATGAGTCAGTAACGCCCAATAAGTCTTTTGTACTTCACGTGACTCAAGCAATGCATGCATCGCTCTCAAAGTACTTCTTTTCTTGGCTAACAAAAGACAACCCGAAGTTTCCTTATCAAGACGATGAATCAATTCTAAATAGGCTAAATCTTGTCTTGTTTTTCTCAACGCTTCGATGACACCGAGACTCAAACCACTTCCGCCATGAACAGCAATACCTGCAGGCTTATTAATTACCAAAAAACAGGAATCTTCAAAAATAATGCATTCATTTAGCCGTTTTGCCAATGCATCACCTACAAACACCTCTTTTGATTCTGACAGGCGAATTGGGGGAATACGTACACTGTCGCCAGCATGCAACCTTGAATTGGCTTGTGCTCTTTTTTTATTAACTCGAACCTCACCACCACGGATAATTCTATAAATATGGCTTTTGGGAACACCTTTCAAAATACGAATCAAATAATTATCCAGACGTTGCCCTTCTTCTTCATTACTGATTTCTTTATAACTTACTTCACTCATTGTCAATAAACCTGTTTGCTGGGCGTGATTTTTTTGGTATGATCGCCAGTAGCGTGGAAAAATTTCCATGCAACCGAATTATAACGCATTTAAATAAAAAAAGCGTGACTATTTACTTTAAAGTATATGCTGATCGTTAAGGTGATTGGGTTTTAACCCGCCCTAAATGAGTGATTACTTGTTAAATTATAGTTACATGAGAAATAGCGCTTCCATTTAAGCAGATATAAGGAAGCAACCCAATGCCAGAGATAAATTGAGCATATTTTTGACAGAAACCTACGCATGCCAGACATGCTTTATACCGATTACAAATTATTTCAGGGCTTTCGCACGCCTTTGGCTTCATATTTCTACCCGTTTGATTTGTAACCAGTATATTTCAGAGCATGCACCTTTCATTAGACCTCTTTCGAAACTCGCTGCAAGAAAACAAATGCTCGGGAAAGCGAAGCAAAGAAATGGAGTGTACTCTGCAGTACATGAAGATTCGAGCACCGTACCGGCGACGCAGTCATCTTCTGCAGTAGCGTTTCAAAAGAGGTCTGTTGAGCAGGGAAACTGCGTAAAGTCTGTTTACAAGGCCATGGGTTCGCTTAAAGATCACATCGCTTATTGTTCAATTCCAGGTGCTACTGACCTATTAGCTTCTTGCGGTGAAACGCCCGGGTTTTCAAATATGGCAACACAGCATACAGATGTATGCATCGAAGCACAGAAAATCCAGACATCAGTCAAAAGCGTAGAAATGTCAGTATATCCAATTGAACCTCTAAGGTATTTTGAGCCTTATACTATCTCAACTTAAATGACGGCGCCCTAATTATGGGGTATTAGATGGAAAAAATGTTAATCAATGCGATGCAAACTGAGGAAGTTCGTGTTGCACTTGTTAAAGACCGTTATTTATTTGACCTGGACATTGAGTGTCCTGGTGAAGTGAAGAAAAAGGGGAATATTTATAAAGCAACCGTTACCAGACGGGAGCCAAGCCTCGATGCCGTTTTTGTAGAATACGGCTCTAAACGCCAAGGTTTCTTGCCACTTAAAGAAATTGCACCTGAATATTTAAGTAAAAATCCTGAAGAATTTGGTGATGAAAAGCCACCAATCACTTCGTTAATTCGTGAAGGTCAGGAGTTATTAGTTCAAGTAGACAAAGAAGAGCGTGGCAGTAAAGGTGCTGCACTCACTACCTATATTACCTTGGCCGGTTGCTACCTTGTTCTGATGCCAAACAACCCTCGCTCTGGTGGTATCTCCAGACGTATCGAGGGAGAAGAGCGCGATGAATTACGTGAAACACTCAACGCACTGACGCTACCCGAAGATATGGGACTTATCATCCGCACAGCCGGAGTTGGCAAAAGCCAGGAAGAGTTACAAGATGACCTGGATATGCTGTGTAATCAATGGCAATCAATCAAACAGGCTTATAATACAGAACTTGCTCCTTGCTTGATTCACCAAGAAGGTGATGTCATTATTCGTTCCATTCGCGATAACTTACGTAAGTCAATCAGCGAAATCATCATTGATGATCAGATTTCCTACATTAAAGCCAAGCAATATATTGAGCGCGTAAAACCCGAATTTTTACCTAATTTGAAGCTTTACAACAGCAGTATCCCTTTGTTTAACTTCTATCAAATTGAAAGCCAAATAGAAACTGCATATCAACGCCAAGTTATGTTGCCGTCTGGAGGTGCTTTGGTGATTGACCGAACCGAAGCTCTGGTTTCAATTGATGTAAACTCAGCCAAAGCAACTGGTGGAGCAGATATCGAAGCAACAGCCTTCAACACAAATATTGAAGCAGCTGACGAAATTGCACGCCAATTGCGTCTACGTGATTTGGGTGGTCTGGTCGTTATCGATTTTATCGATATGAGTTCCAGTAAAAATCAACGTGATGTGGAAAATCGCTTAAAAGAAGCGTTACAGGCAGATAGAGCACGGATTCAGGTTGGGCGTATCTCTCGATTTGGTCTTTTAGAAATGTCGCGTCAACGCCTAAGATTATCATTGGGTGAAAGCGCTCAAGAAGTTTGCCCACGTTGTGAAGGACGAGGTACTGTTCGTAACATTCAGTCTCATGGTCTCTCTATAACACGTCTTATCGAAGAAGAAGCATTAAAGGAGAAGACCGCTGAGATCCAAGTACAGCTTCCTGCAGAAATGGCAACCTTCATCATCAATGAGAAGCGTAATTTCATTAAAGACATTGAAAAAAGACACGGCGTTTCAGTAATAATTATCGCCAATCCTTATATGCACTTACCACAATATACGATTACTCGCCTCAAAGAGGATAATGTGGGTAAGTCTAAAAAACCCAGTTACTCTTTAATCCAGCAACCTGAATTACACCTTGCTGGCAGTGAGGCAGAAACTTCTTTACGTGATGAACCGGCAGTCAAGCCATTTACGGAACATCAACCCGTAAAAAGCGCTCAAACTAGTTTCATTAAACGTTTATGGTCGAGCTTATTTGGTGGGCATACAGACTCTTCAGCTTCAATCCCGCAGATTCAAGCTAAAAAAATGCCAAGCCGTAATCAACCACAAGCAAAATCATCTAAAGGAACTGGTGATCGAAGATCACAAAACCGACGACGTCGGCCTAGTGGTAATCAACAGCAACGAGCCAATACAGGCAGCAGTTCTCCTTCAAACCAGAATCGTAGAAAAACAGGTCAGCAGCAACAAGGAAATGTTAAAGCGACTGCTGCCAAAGGAGAAAGCAATAAAAAAAGAGAACCAGCAATAAAAGAATAAAGTGGATAACATGTAACCTGAGTGAAGGCAAAATGCCTTCACCCAGGAAATCTTTGCACCACCGGGTTTCACTTCACGCACCAACAAGGCAACAATTTGAACCATTGGCTGAATGTTTACTCCTCGTATTAAAACATCCATCACCCCAATAAACGTTCTTCGCTTTCTATCTCCTCACCCTCTAAATTTGGATTTAATTGATAATCCAAGTAAAAAATTTAATCACATGATAAAAAAATTAGAATGTAATTGGCTTATATATTTGTTAAAATCCGCTATCTTTTTTATATTTATTTAAAATTATGTCCTTATACCAAATTATTGCGAACCAATTAAGCCAAGCCGGCTTGCATTATGAAGAACAGCAGCTAGAACAAATGGATATTATTGAATACATGGTGCTCGAGGCAGCAGGTGTACTACATCCGCTACAAGGTATGTCTCTGAAATGTGTTTTTCGTCCAGGCGATAAAGGTACTCTTTATGTTTCAGATGGTAAAAAGCACTCATCACTGGAGTTCGGCCTTGTTCCTAATTTGCAAGAACCTTCAATTAGTGAGGAGAAAAAAAAACAGTTCATCCAAATCGTTAATGGAATTGTACATAAAGTTCCAAAAAGTACTTGTATTGATGCACCTCGTCATCGACATGGTACACCTAGTACATTCTGTGAGTTTATTATTCCAGATGAAAACATTGAACAGGCAATCAAATCGTCTTCTCTGTTTGTGGCAACAGGTGATTTATCAGAACTTGATTTAGAGTCACTACTTCTCCTGAAAAGAAAACTTTTTCTTTATGTAATTTATGATAAGAAACTCTCAGAACTGGTATTGCACTTACTCGATAAAGTTGATAACCATTTATCAAAGCATTTTGACCAAGCTTCGGTTCAAGAGGCCTTGCCTAAAGTAGGAAAGAAATTCGCAGCCATGTTGGCGATTACACGCGAAGAACATAAATTTTATCAGTTACTAAATGAGCTCAGTGATAAATTATATGAGCTGACTCGTAAAGCAACGAAAACCTATGAGTCTGGCGCGCCCAATGATCCACCTATTGTTAATAACAATTTTGATCCAAATTATTCAAGCGTAGCTCTAACTGCACAACTATTAAACTCCAATCTGGTCGATGCGGGTGCTCAATTTTTCAATAATCCTATGTCAAAAAACAGTTTTGAAGCGTTTAAAAGCACGTGCGACACATCAATAAAAAGCGCAAAAGGTGAGTTTGGCAAATTTCGTGGTTGGGCAAAGTGGTATAATGAATTGAATCCAATATTGAAATCAATCATTGTTTGTATCAAGGCAATAGGTGGAATTATTGCGGGTCTTACTATTATTCCCGGAGTGTTGACCGAAATTTACTCTAAACAAGGTTATCTAGGAACGTTTTTTAATACGAAAACCGACTCCCTCAGAAAATTAGAAACCTTTGAAGAAAACCTTTTTTCTAAAGGCGGTATTTTTGATGGATTAGATAAAGAAATTCCCCATTTGGGAATAACAATCTAGATTGTGCTTGTGCTGGCCATGTAAGGCCAGCAATTATTTTTAAGATTCTTTATGAGCACTGTAGCTTTGTTGATGAGTTGCATTCGCTTATTCCATATCGTCAGCTATATGAACGCCGCCTGATTTGATTAGATTGGCGTAGTCAGTCAAGTAGGCCCATCAGTCAGCAAATTTAAAGTAGGTGATCATGTGGGAGTTGGTTGCTTTGTTGATTCGTGTCGGCGATGCGAAAGCTGTCATGAAGGATTGGAGCAGTTTTGCGAAGAAGGAATGACTTTAACCTATAACAATTATGAGCCCAATAGCAACAACTTAGCTCAAGGGGGCTACTCAACCAAAATCGTTGTTGATGAAAATTATGTTTTAAGAATTAAGGAAACTCAAGAAATGCTCGATTTCTGTGGCAAACATAACATCGTATCTGATATCGAATTAATTCCTATCCAACAAGTGAATGACGCATATGAACGAGTCCTGAAAAGCGATGTCCGTTATCGTTTTGTTATTGATATTGCCTCTCTATCATAAAATTCCTATTCATAATGAATCAATAGTTGCTGTGCAACCGGTAACTTTTTAAACCGGTTGCAACATAGAGGCAATAAGACAGGACTTACGAAAAATCTCAAGGTCGAGGCAAAAAATGTTTTTAATGAGGGAGTTTAGATAGACTAAATGACCGAATTAAAAACATTTTTTAACAAAGAGATTGGGGTTGTTCGTAAGTCCTGTAAGAGTATTTATCACAAATTAAGGTACTGCAGTAAGAGATGCAGTTCCAAATATGGCCAAAATTAAAAAGGTCAGGAAGATAATGATAAATAAAAAGAAAAGCACTTTAGCGATACTTGCAGCCGTAGACGCAATACCACGAAAACCAAATAATCCCGCAACGATGGCGATAACCAAAAATACCAGCGCCCACTTTAACATAGTGATCTCCTTATCAGGATAAGATAGTTCTTACCTTCTGATTATAGCTGAAAAATAAGGGCATACGGATGTTATATTCTGGGCGACCTGGCACTCAATGCGGATGCTTCGTTGAGTATACATCACCAGTGTTTTGCGCAGATCTTCTGGATCCCGCGGACAAAGCTACGAGACGTCGAATAGAGATGGACTTTTTTTTCATCGATGTATAGAAGATTCGGGGAAATCGCCCCGAAGGAAGAGAGAGCTCCCAAGTTACAAACAGGAGTTACGAAAAACCCCAAGGTCGAGGCAAAAAAATGTTTTTAATGAGGGAGTGTAGATAGACTAAATGACCGAGTTAAAAACATTTTTAACGAAGAGATAGGGGTTTTTCGTAAGTCCTGATGAAATTATAAGCCGGTGGCGATAGGATTGACCCCAATGTTGGGGTTTATACCACAATCATCGAGGATTTTAAGTAAATTATTGCCTCTTCTAGTGAGTCGCTTGATGCAATATTCTTCCAGATAACTTTTCAAAATATATTCATAATCCGGCAGGGTTAAAATTTTAAGTATTTTTTCCGCCATTTCTAAATGTCGCTTGTTTTCATAATTAAATGCTTGAAATAAAACACCTCCCAGCATTGCCGCAATACTCGCCTTACGCACCGGATTGGCCAAATAAAAACGCTGGATGCATTCATCTATCGCCCGTTCCTTATCCCAGGAGACCCATTCATCATAAAAAGCCATAGCAGGATCTGAATTCAAAAAGCTATTTTTTTCCAATCCTTGAATAGCGTAAGCAACTGCCACAATGGCTTGTATATTGGCCCAGGAACAATTGCCGCTAATTTGCGAACTAATTGGGATCTTTGCTACCGGTACCAAGCCTAAATGATGGTTGATCATCTGATGGAAAAAATTTCTTGGTTGCTTTTTATAAAGAAAATTTTGTAGAAAATGGGCATTAAAGGCTTCAGGGCGAGTGATTTTATAGATATTAACACTTCCTTCCTTAAGGCTGTTTTCGCCGCGATCAATTTTAGCCCACCATTGACCAAAGCGAATAAAGCCCATTGCATGGCCTCGACTTGCTGCAGGCAGAATTAACATGGGTACTTTTAATAAAGCGTTTAGCCTTTGCATGTGCTGTTCACTGAGCAAAGGCAAGTGCTGATATTGCAACAGCTCTTCAGCAAGCGAAAACGCATCGATAATCACATGAGCCAATGGAAAATATTCACGTAAATGGCGTGTTGAATAACTATTGATAAAACGTTTTAAGGCATCCCTTATTACTGCAACTGTAAATTCAAGAATGAATCCTTCATAATCCAGTTCAATAAATTCTCCTTTGGCATTGACTATATCCACATCACCTTGTAATTCAAAACGATGCCCGATTAGTTTGCCATTAATAAAATCAAGCGCAAAATCGAGCTTAGCCCCATGTTGATAGAGTAAATGTTTCAGCGTATCTTGATTGCGTAATACAGGATAAACTAATACCGAAAGTCCATTACGCGTATACGCATTAGGATCTGCACCATGCTCTAATAGCAACTGCGCCAAGGCAACATCATTATTATCTACAGCCCAATGCAATGGAGTTCGCCCGGTCACATCTGATTTATTAACATCGACCTTCCGAGCAATCAACTGTTCGGCAATTTGAATTTGGCGTGTAATAGCACACTCAATTAAGGGTGTAAAACCATATTCGTCAATGTCATCCAACGTTTCTCCTGCTCGAAGATAAGCTTCAAAATCAGGCATTCGATGACTGATTATGTCACTTGCAATAGTCATTAATAAGGTCCTCTAGGTTTAGGAGTATTAGTAAATTTGGGCATATTACCTAAACGCAGTTGTTTTTCTTGTTCCTGATTGCGTCGTTCATTATCATATTCACGTCGTGCATCAGTATTTAACGGAGGTTCAGGGTTTAAAGGAGAGTCAATTCCATCATAACGCTGACTATCTAACTCCGGATGTTGTAAAATATTATTTTGCAATTCGCCCTCAGGACCAGGTTGAGCCTCATAATCGGAGTGTTGACGTGCTTTTACTAGTGCTATCCGTCGCTCGCCTTGCTGTTCAGCCAGACGTCTCTGTCGCTCCATAGCCTTGGTTTCAGCAACCAAATAGGAAGTACTTTTTTCTATACGAGTAGGTACAGGCAAATCCATTGCCGATCTCAGCAAAACATATACTGCGCCAATACCACCATCTTTGGGTAGTGCGCTGTGAAAAGCAGTTACTTCACTGATTTGTGGTAACCAGTGATTAATTAAATTCTTTAATACTGGAGGAGTATTTTTAGAGCCTGCTGTACCATGGGTTACGAGTATACAATGTTTATGCTTCTTTATTTGTTTATTGATAAATTCCAACAATGCTGTACGAGCCCCCTCCGATGGTAAATTGGAGAGGTCCAGTTTTGCTTCCCATGCAATTTGTCCTGTTTTTAATTCATTAAAACGCTTACCAGAAACAGTGGGAGTAGCATAAGATAAAATACTACTCGCCAGAACAGGTTCTTCAATATCATCGGTTAAATAATATTCATTTAGCATAGTTTAAAAATCCAATCGTATTAATCAAAGTATAACTTAGCTTATAAAAAGTAGGAGGATTTTTTTAGCGATCTGGTTGATCAAAATACTATATTGGTATGATGAAGTCCCTTCTCCCCAAAAGAGAGAAGGCACCGAAAAACCATTGGAACTATAAATATTCTCGTTGCAAAATTTCAGCAATTTGCACTGCATTCGACGCAGCACCTTTGCGAATATTATCTGCAACAACCCACAAATCTAATCCATTTGGATGTGAAATATCTTGACGAATTCGCCCAACAAATACTTCATCATGGCCGATCGCATTTTTTATTGCAGTCGGATAAATTGCTTTACTTACATTATCAACCACCTTTACGCCGGGAGCCTTAGCAAGAATCTTACGGGCTTCTTCAGCAGTTAAAGATTTTTTTAGTTCTAAATGAATGGCTTCGGAATGTCCATAAATGACAGGCACTCTGACTGCAGTAGGATTGACCATAATGCTGTCATCTTCCATTATTTTGCGGGTTTCCCACACCATTTTCATTTCTTCGCGGGTATAACCATTTTCTTCAAACTGATCAATATGCGGAATTGCATTAAAAGCAATCTGCTGTGGATAAACATTGACATTAGCAGGTCTACCATTCAAGAGGTCCCCTACTTGCGAAACCAATTCACTAATGGCTTTCTTTCCAGTTCCAGAAACAGATTGATACGTCGCAACATTAATACGACTAATTCCTACAGCATCATACAAAGGCTTCAGAGCTACGACCATTTGGATGGTAGAGCAATTAGGATTGGCAATAATACCTCTATTTTTATATTCAGCGATACGATGAGCATTTACTTCCGGAACAACTAAAGGAATATCGTCTTCATAACGAAAACAAGAGCTGTTATCGACAACCACACAGCCACTTGCTGCAGCCTTAGGCGCATATTCTTTTGAGACCGCCCCACCCGCTGAAAATAAAGCGATATCAGCCTTGCTAAAATCAAACTCAGCGAGATCCAAAACATCCAATTGCTTGTTTTTAAACTCTACCGTTTTACCAACAGAACGAGAACTGGCCAATGGATAAAGTGTCTTTATTGGAAAATTACGCTCTTCCAATACAGTTAGAAATGTTTCGCCAACTGCACCAGTGGCTCCCACTATGGCTACATTTAATTCTCTGCTCATTCTTGACCTCTTCTGTATTCTAGGCAATCAATGCCTTATATCTTAAATAGTGATCCATCAACACTAAAGCCATCATTGCTTCGGCAATGGGCACAGCCCTAATACCCACGCAAGGATCATGTCGGCCTTTAGTTACGACGGTTACTTCATCGCCAAAAACATTGACCGTCTTTCCAGGGGTAGTAATACTCGAAGTAGGCTTTAATGCAATACTAACCTCTATATTCTGTCCAGTAGAAATCCCACCTAAAATTCCTCCCGCATGATTGCTAAGAAAACCCTGGTGTGACATTTGATCACGATGCACGGAACCTAACTGATTCACCGCGGCAAATCCTGCACCTACTTCAACCCCTTTAACTGCATTAATCGACATCATAGCATAAGCTAATGTTGCATCCAGTTTGTCGAATACAGGGTCTCCCAATCCTACAGGTACATTTTTAGCAATTACGTTTACACGAGCACCTACAGAATCCCCTTGTCGTCTTAAGTGTTCAATAGCATCAGCAAGATCCTGAATTTGCGTATTATTAGGACAGAAAAAAGAATTGTTATTAATCTCTGATTCATCTGCAAAGTGCAAAACCAAATCGCCCATTTGTTGCAAATAACCTACGATTTCAATGTTTAAATGGCGCTGCAAATACAACCGTGCGATTGCTCCGGCTGCTACACGTGCTGCAGTCTCTCGTGCTGAAGAACGACCACCTCCACGATAATCCCGATGACCGTATTTATGATGATAGGTAAAATCGGCATGGCCAGGACGAAATAAATTTTTGATTTCCTCATAATCCCGAGATCGTTGATCGGTATTATGAATCAACAGAGCTATAGGCGCACCAGTGGTTTTACCTTCAAAAACACCAGAAAGAATTTGTACCTTATCCTCTTCGCGGCGTTGTGTTGTATATTTGGATTGTCCGGGTTTGCGTTTATCCAGAAATGGTTGGATGTCCTCTTCTTGCAACAGTAATCCTGGCGGGCACCCATCAACCACACAGCCAATAGCCGGGCCATGACTTTCACCAAAAGTTGTTACTGTAAATAAAGTTCCAAAGGTATTACCGGACATTAAAGTACTCTTCTAGTTGCTGCTTCGTTAATAAAAATATGCCATGGCCACCATGACTCATTTCAAGCCAGGTAAAAGGAACATGAGGATAAGCCTCACATAAAGCCGCTTCACTATTCCCTACTTCCACAATCAAAACACCCTCTTCGTTTAAATAATCATGAGCGTTATGAAGAATTGTTTCAACAATGGCCAATCCATTATTACTCGTTTCCAAAGCCAACACAGGCTCATGACGGAATTCGTCAGGTAATGTTTGCATCTCTTCCTTGCCTACATATGGAGGATTGCTAACTATTAAATCATAGCCTACCTTGGGCACTTTAGAGAAACAATCTGATTCAATTAAATTAAGTTGCTCTTCCACACCTAACTGTTCACGATTGATTGCAGCAACAGCAAGTGCTTCGCTGGAAATATCAACTGCATCAACCTGGGCGTCGGGAAAAGCATAGCAACATGCGATGGCGATGCATCCGCTGCCCGTACATAAATCTAAAATACGATGCACTTTATCCGCATCGACCCAGGGAGAAAATTCATTTTTGATGAGTTCTGCAATAGGCGAGCGCGGAATAAGAACTCGTTCATCCACATAAAATGGAATATCACAAAAATAGGCTTCTTTGATTAAATACGGTACGGGTACCCGTTGATTAATGCGCTTTTCCAATTGCTGATGTAAATGTTTTTTTTCACTGGTAGTTAAACGTGCATTAAGCCAATTTGATTCTAAATCGTAAGGCAAAGACAAGCTTCTCAGAATTAATGAATGCATATCATCCCAAGCATTATCAGTGCCGTGGCCATAATACAAATTCGCATTAATTGCGCAGGACACACTAAAACGTAAAAAATCCAAAATTGTGTCTAGTTCTTCCGTTTCTTTAAGTATATAGTTGCTCATGGGATTTCGATTCTCATCCAGAAAAAGTACAAATTGTACCCTATGTTAATCAACAAAAGTAGCCTAAGTGAAGCAAACCAAAACTCGGTTTCATTTAAATATTAGAATTTAGGCGTATTTAAACTCATTGCGTGCAAATCAAAGATACAAGCAGCACTGCACCTGAGTTATACTTCAGTTATCACTTAATCATTCCTAGTTAAAAATGGCTGATGATTTTTTATCCGATGAAGACAAAGCCCTGTTTCGCGAATACATGCGTTTGGTAAAACCATTAAATGAAAAAACCAAGCGGGTAAAAAGTCCGGAACCTAAGCCTTCAATTCCAACCCCAAAAATCAAATCACCAATAAAACAAGCAAAAAAGGAATATTACTTGTCTGATATGATTGTGGATACAGTGCTTTCCGAGACCATACTTTCGTATTCACATCCAAGTATTTCCAGCCAGCGATTTAAGGCATTAAGAAATGGGCACATTCCATGGGAAGCCCGGTTGGATTTACATGGTTTAAAAAGCGAAAATGCCCGAGATACGTTATGTCAATTTATTCAAACTCAGGCAGAAAACAGCAAAAGATGTCTATTAATTATTCACGGCAAAGGAGGCAACCTCGGTGCGCCACCGGTAATTAAAAATTTGCTGAATCGTTGGTTACCCCAGTTAGATGAAGTTTTAGCGTTTCATAGCGCATTACCCAAAGATGGAGGGAGTGGAGCAGTCTATGTACTACTTAAAAAACAGAAATAACCACACCCAAGCTAGATTGGATTCAAGCGCATCATTGCCTGGGTGAAGACAAAGCCATAACCCGGGTTCCACCACGCCTGCCCCTACTACATTTTGCTATTTTTATATAGTTCCTTGACTTGCGTTCATGCCTTATTCTGGGGATAATTCGCTACATTAATAAAATATCAAGAGAGAACATGGAACATTTAGGTCAATTTATCATAAATCATTGGCAGTTATGGCTTGCCCTTATCGTGGTTTTATTGCTTACATTTATCAATGAGTTAATCACTCAGAAAAAGAAAGCAAAAGAACTGACCCCTCAAGCTGCTGTTGATTTGATTAATCATGAGAATGCTGTTGTCATCGATTTGCGTGACAAAGAAGCCTTTAAACAAGGACACATTATTGATGCAATCAATGCCCGAAGCGAAGATTTTGAACAGCAAAAAATGGATAAGTATAAAAATACCCCCATTATTCTAATTGCTTCACGCGCTATTGAAGCACAATCTCTTGCCAACAAAATTCGCGCCCAAGGTTATCAACCGCATGTACTTAGCGGTGGAATTGCTGCCTGGACAAATGCTGAATTGCCATTAGTTAAAGGGAAATAAGAGTATGGCTGAAATAATTATGTACAGTACTGGTTATTGCCCCTACTGTGTCAAAGCCAGGGAATTATTGCAACAAAAGCATGCTTCATTTACAGACATTCGTATCGATTTACAACCAGAATTACGTGATGAAATGATAACAAAAAGCGGAAGACGTACCGTACCGCAAATTTTCATTAATGGCCAACATGTCGGTGGCTGCGATGATTTATATGCCCTGGAAGCCCAGGGAAAACTCGATCAATTACTAAGAGGATAGCAAGATCATGAGCGAACAAGCAAACCAAGCGCAAAACCAAAATGAAACCCAATTTATGATTCAAAGAATTTATGTTAAAGATTTATCGTTTGAAACACCTAATACTCCGGCTGTGTTTCAACAACAATGGGAACCAGAACTGAATCTCGAAATCAATACTACCAACACAATGCTGGAAGAAGGCGTTTATGAAGTGGTATTAACTGTAACGACAACCGTAACCAACCAAAAAGCTACTGCATTTCTTGTCGAAGTAAAACAAGCCGGTATCTTCACCATTCAAGGTGCACCAGCGAATCAATTGGACCATTTGTTAAACAGCTTCTGCCCCAACATTTTATTCCCTTACGCTCGTGAAGCAATTACCTCTCAAGTAATTCGTGGCAGTTTCCCACAACTGGTATTGGCACCAATTAATTTTGATGCTTTATACATGCAACAACTTGCAGAAAAACAAAAAGAAGTTCAAGCTTAAAAAATACAACTACGTACTAAAGTATTGTAGCCCGGGGACAAGCTAAGCCGTAACCCGGGGGTTGGTAACAGGCATCTGTTTTTAACCCGGGTTACGTCAGTCCCGCTACAAATACACTCCTATTTAAGAGCATAAAATGAACCAAAAAAACATTGCCATATTAGGTGCTGGCTCTTGGGGAACTGCTGTTGCAATTCACCTGGCCAAAGTGGGACATCGTGTGTTGTTGTGGGGACATGACCCGCAGCATGTTGCTCTTATGACGGAGAAAAAAGCAAACCCACGTTATTTACCTGATATCGATTTTCCTGAAACCCTTGAGCCTTCAGCCGATTTTGATCGATGCATAGACGAAGCCCATTACGTTATTATTGCGGTTCCTTCGCATGCTTTTGCAGAAATTATCAACAAAATAAAGAAAACGCCACAAGGGTTAGCTTGGCTGACGAAAGGAATTGATCCACAAAGCCATCAGTTATTAAGTGATTTAGTGAGCCAAACTTTTGGTTCTACCTTTCCCAAAGCAATTATTTCAGGCCCATCATTTGCCAAAGAAGTAGCTCACTTCCTACCCACCGCCGTAACTTTAGCTTCTAATGATTCAGAATATCAAAAAAGCATCCGTGAATTACTTCATCACGATAACCTTCGTGTTTACCTGACTGATGATCTGATCGGGGTGCAAATTTGTGGTGCGATTAAAAACGTCTTGGCTATTGGCTGTGGCATCAGTGATGGTTTAGGTTATGGAGCGAATGCCAAAGCCGCATTAATTACCCGCGGATTAGCAGAAATGGAGCGTCTTGGACTTGCTTTGGGAGCACGTGCAGAAACTTTTCTTGGCTTGGCTGGCGTAGGTGATTTAGTCTTAACCTGCACTGATGATCAATCACGAAACCGCCGTTTCGGCCTACTCCTAGGACAAAATATCAGCATCAACGACGCTGAACAGCAAATTGGCCAAGTTGTAGAGGGTAAATATAACGCCTCCCAAGTCTGCTTCCTTGCCAAACAGCATCATGTAGAAATGCCGATTTGTGAGCAAATTAATGCGCTACTGCTAGGAAAAATTAGTCCAAAACAAGTAGTGCAGAATCTAATGAGTCGGCCGCCTAAGGAAGAATAACTCGCTCTCCATGAGTTCTATACCTCGGATTTTCTGCCATTTTTGTCATTCCCGCGACGACATTAGAGATTAATGTCATTCCCGCGAAGACTTTAGAGATTGTTGTCATTCCTGCGAAGGCATTAGAGATTAATGTCATTCCCGCGCAGGCGGGAATCTATTCTTAAACTACCACTGCACCCTGCTAGAAATAGATTCCCGCCTGCGCGGGAACGACAGTTTTTCTTAAATGAATGGCAGTATCACTAGAGTTACATGGAAATTAGGTTTAAGCTTTAACATCCACAAGCTCGATGTCCTCAGAGGCCAACGCTCGCCCAAGATTCAAGCATCCCCTAACGGTTATGAATTCTTGTCATTCCCGCGCAGGCGGGAATCTATTCTTCAACTACCACTGCACCTCACTAGAAATAGGTTCCCGCCTTCGCGGGAACGACAGTGGGTTAAGGCTTTTTGTTATTCCAGGGACATTAGGAATTTTGTTATTCCCGAGCAGACATTAGGAATTTTGTTATTCCCGTGCAGCCATTAGAGATTCTTGTCATTCCCGCGCAGGCGGGAATCTATTCTTAAACTACCACTGTACCTTGCTAGAAATAGGTTCCCGCCTGCGCGGGAACGACAGTGGGTTAAGACTTTTTGTTATTCTGAGGACATTAAGAATTTTGTTATTCCCGAGCAGACATTAGGAATTTTGTTATTCCCGTGCAGCCATTAGAGATTAATGTCATTCCCGCGCAGGCGGGAATCTATTCTTAAACTACCACTGCACCCTGCTAGAAATAGATTCCCGCCTGCGCGGGAACGACAGTTTTTCTTAAATGAATGGCAGTATCACTAGAGTTACATGGAAATTAGGTTTAAGCTTTAACATCCACAAGCTCGATGTCCTCAGAGGCCAACGCTCGCCCAAGATTCAAGCATCCCCGAACGGTTATGAATTCTTGTCATTCCCGCGCAGGCGGGAATCTATTCTTAAACTACCACTGCACCTCACTAGAAATAGGTTCCCGCCTACGCGGGAACGACAGTTTTTTCTTAAATGAATGGCACAGTATCACTAGAGTTACATGGAAATTATGTTTAAGCTTTAACATCCACAAGCTCGATGTCCTCAGAGGCCAACGCTCGCCCAAGATTCAAGCATCCCCTAACGGTTATGAATTCTTGTCATTCCCGCGCAAGCGGGAATCTATTCTTAAACTACCATTGTACCTCGCTAGAAATAGGTTCCCGCCTGCGCGGGAACGACAGTTTTTCTTAAATGAATGGCAGTATCACTAGAGTTACATGGAAATTATGTTTAAGCTTTAACATCCACAAGCTCGATTTCCTCAGAGGCCAACCGCTCGCCCAAGATTCAAGCATCCCCGAACGGTTATGAATTTTTGTCATTCCCGCGCAGGCGGGAATCTATTCTTAAACTACCACTGCACCCTGCTAGAAATAGGTTCCCGCCTGCGCGGGAACGACAGTTTTTTCTTAAATGAATGGCAGTATCACTAGAGTTACATGGAAATTATGTTTAAGCTTTAACATCCACAAGCTCGATGTCCTCAGAGGCCAACCGCTCGCCCAAGAATATCTCGCCAACAATCTGGAAGCGCTTGATTGAGTCGGTTACCATGTAACTTACTGAACGCCCGACAGAAGGAATATCATTCAACAAATCCTGCTTTTCGAGCAACTGATGCAGGGCGAGTGCCGTGGCATGTGCTGAATCAACTATAGCAACCCCTTTAGGTAACAAATCGCGCAACAAAGGCTTAAATACAGGGAAATGCGTACATCCCAGGAGCACCGTATCTTCGTTAGTAAAACCATCCAGGTAATGTTTTAACGCTTCGCGAGCAACTTGATTGTTCACCATCCCTTCTTCTGCTAAAGCAACCAAAACGCTGCACGCGCGAGTATTAATTATTGCCTGGGGTACGTGTTGGGTAATTAGATTTTGGTATGCATTGGATGCAATCGTTGTTTCGGTAGCCAAAACAATAATGCGTTTGTTTTCAGTTGCCGCAACAGCTGCCGCAGCACCTGGTGCAACCACACCAAGCACAGGCATACCAGGTAACATTTCCTGTAAATACGGTAATGCGGCGGTAGTGGCTGTATTACAGGCAATTACCAAAGCCTTAATTCGCCGCTCCACCAGCAATTTTGCCATTTGCATGGCATATTGTTTTACCGTATCTGGGCTTTTAGTACCATAAGGAAGTCGAGCTGTATCCCCCAGATAGATAAACGATTCTTGCGGTAGACCCTCCCGCAATGCACGCAAAACAGTTAAGCCGCCCATCCCTGAGTCAAATACACCAATCGCCAGTTGGTTTGAATTCAATTGTGTAACCCCCTGTATGAATTTTAATAGCACTCCACACGTTCCAGTGCGTTTACTTAATTCACGTGTAGAGTTTTTCTCATAGTCTCAAAATATACCTATCATGCCTCAAGAAACGAGATCTAATTATATTTTTTTTCCTGAAGCAGTTAGGTGTTCGTCGACCTTCAATGCATCTGTCGAACTCCCAGCTTGCCCACCTCTCATAAGAGACATTTGTTCTCGTGATTTTTTGGTATTAGCAATGAAATCCTTAGCCTCTGTTTTAAAACCTTCCAGCGCCTTATCATTGTAGCCCCTCAACTTATCTTTGATAAATTTATCATCAACAGTTGATTGCAATTCAAATCCCGCTCTCTTACGTGGCCCTTCACAGCCAGGAACATGGGATTCTATTTTAAATTTTAAATCGTTTTTCATTAAGAGAAGCGCGGCATAGACTCTATCTGCATGATGCTGATCGTCACCGGTAATAAAGACAGTTTGCTCACCAGTTCCCTTCAAATTGGTTATGAGCATTTTAGCTTGTTTAATTGCCATCTGAGATTTTTCTTGTTCCGTCATTTTATCTCGTTCAGCAGCATCTGTTACATCTGTTACTTTACCAGTATGATCCTGAACTAACTTTCCTGTAGCTGTATCTTGTGCAGCATTTTGACCTCTAGCTTTTTGGGGAAAGTTGGCAACTGACTCAATTTTATCTCCTTGCTGTAATTTCACCCCTTGATAACGAGTTTCAATAGGATTTGCAGTACGAATACCCACAGCACCTGTACTTGGAGCCACATTTGAAGGAGTAGGATCCGATACGGTCCCATCATTTCTTACTAATTTATCAGTAAAATGTTCGAGACGAGGATCTTTTCCTGTTTGCCAAAAGGAATCTGCCATATTTGGCTTTGTATTAATGGCGGCAAGTTTTAATCCAGCTTGTCTCTTTATTTCCAGCCAATCTCCATCTGATAGATGATTTCTTACAAAATCTCGAGTAAAACGCCAACTGGTTCGTTGCCTATTTATTTCAGCAACTATCTGATCTTCATCTCTCGCTGCAGCAATACGCTCTAAGAGTTGAGGCTGATCAATTTTTTTAATGGCATCTGAAATCAGAAAAAAATAATACTTTTCTTTAGCTCGTTTTTTTATATCTCGTGCATCGGTATTTGACAACAAGTCTTCAGTAGTCAATGCAGTACTTAAATCAACATTTCCAAGTATAACCCTCGCATCGTTTAACCTCATTCTAACAGTATTCATGTTAGGCGCTGTCGCAATACCTCTCAGAACGGTCCGGATATTTGCGTTTACAGCTTCGTCGTTGCCCATTGTTAAATTAGTGTTAATGGCATCGGTAATAGTTTTGGCATTGGTCAAAGAAGTATGCTTGGCTACAACTGCCGCATCGATTAAATTAGCTTCTGCATTATGAAGATTCGCTTGTTGACCGAAATCAACTCCAACAACTAAATTTAAAGTGGTATTAAGAACTTGTAATGCCGCCCGTTTTTGATCCTCGTTACCACGCGGGGTATTATGGTAAGTGGTCAAAGCCGCCAAGGCAGCATCATCCATGGCATCAATAGTACCTTTTATGTCATGAGCATTCTGAAGTGAAGTACGCTTTTCTTCTACTGCCCTATTGATTAAATTAGCCTCTGCATTATGAAGATTCGCTTGTTGACCGAA
>NZ_RZGX01000027.1:0-38574 GCF_003990155.1 Legionella qingyii | reverse complement strand
CATAGGAAGATGAAGCTGATTCAAAGACGTGCTTATGGATTTAGAAATTTTGAAAATTATAGGTTAAGGGTTAAAGTTTTGTGTTCTTGATTAGTGCCCCCTGATTTGGGGAAGAGCCAAAGTGTTACAAATTTGCTACAGTACTTTTTTTGAATCCTTGAATATAAACGTAAGTTCTTGATTTATAAAGGTTAAATGGCGCGCTCGGAGGGACTCGAACCCCCGACACCTTGGTTCGAAGCCAAGTACTCTATCCAGCTGAGCTACGAGCGCAATGAGGTATGGATTTAATATTTTGCCATTTTGCGTTCTGGTTGATATTGAATGCTACTAACCAGAATGGTGGGCCGTATAGGATTCGAACCTATGACACAGAGGTTAAAAGCCTCCTGCTCTACCACCTGAGCTAACGGCCCTTAAGGCAAAATATTTTTAAACTGTACTCTAAAACTGGTGGGCCGTATAGGATTCGAACCTATGACACAGAGGTTAAAAGCCTCCTGCTCTACCACCTGAGCTAACGGCCCTAAAGAGGCTGGAATAATACCGTATTATCGAAGAATTTCAAGTCTTTTTATAATGTTTCTTATATTTTTGTTATTTTAACGGGCATAAATGTTTTTTTTAGACAAAATTGGCGTTAAAAAAACGAGGTTTGCTTGATTAATGGGGTATGAGTATTAATACTTTTTTCTGTAGCCAATATGGTGCAATGCCGCATTTTTAATTTATCAGCAAGGATTTGAGCGTTATTTGTTGAAGTAATGAGTAAGAGAACATCTGCTCCCAAAGCGCCGCAACCTTTGATTGCGAGTATCTCCGAATATTTTTTAAATTCACTGATAAGTTTTGAGCTGTGTTCTGCAACTAAATTTAGCTCTGCGAGTTTTTGATGATAGCTATTAATAGTCATAATCAATTTTTGAGAATTAGCTTGCTGGAAGGCTTGTTTTGCTTCATCTACTAATAGCGATAAAAAATCAATCTGATCGGGAAGGGCGGTATCCTGTAAATGATGATGAGTAGCTAGTTTTACGCCTGTATGGATGAGAAAAAAAGACAGATCATGAAAGGGCCAGTCGTAGGATTTGATTACTTTGTGTTGCTTATTAATGTAAACGCACCCTTGTTGGGATTGTGCTATTACATCATACCCACTAGGCCTTAAACCTTTTCCTGTCCATGATGATTCATAGTAAGCATTAATCATCTGTTTTAAATCAGGTATTGTATTATTTACAAAACAACTCGCTAAATAACTTGCCAAAAATTGTGCACTGGAAGCACCTAAGCCACCTCGACCTGCATAAGGATCATTCCATAAAAGACTTTGTTCCAAATTTTGTTGTTGCCACCAACGTCCAGCCGGAGATTCCGGGTGAATTCCAGATGGTTTTTCTTGTTTTGTCAGAGTGAGCTCAAAACAGGGGGAGGTTGTGAGAACAAATGCTGAAGCTTCAGCTACAGCAGCATACTCACCTAATAAAAAAGTTTTCGCAGGAATTAACCATTTCATATGGCAATCGGCGTTTGTCTGATTTTTGCCAATAACTCATGAGCATTGTTAAGGCTAATTCTTTTATGCAGATCCAACCACTTTTGTAAATGTTCTTTGAGTACAGGCATTTCATTTTCATTAGCCCCTGCAGCCAAGAGCAGATTATCAATATGTAATTTCATATGGCCTTGAATAATACCTTCAGTACATAATGCCTTAATCGCACCTAAATTTTGGACAAGGCCTACAGCAGCAATAACTTGAGCTAATTGATTTGCTGAAGAAATATTCATCATTCGTAAACACATTTTTGCCGTAGGGTGCAATGAAGTAACACCGCCTATAGTTCCTACAATAATTGGAGCCGTGAGTTGCCCTGTAAGTACTCCATCCTGATAGCGCCAACGTGTAATTGCTCGATATTGCCCATCGCGAGCTGCATAAGCATGCACTCCAGCCTCTACTGCGCGCCAGTCATTTCCTGTTGCAATTAAAACGGGATCAATGCCATTCATTACCCCTTTATTATGGGTAGCAGCTCTATATGGATCCATTTCTGCAAAGAGCGATGCTTCTTGCAGTTTTTGGCCAAGTACTGGATCTATAGTATTTATCGTGACTTGTGCTGTTGTTAACTTTTGATCATTCAAATTGGATAAAATACACATGGTGACTTCTTCACCAGTTAACTGCTCTATAGGTGTTTTCAAGTATTCAAGGACTTGATTGATGATATTGGCTCCCATGGCATCGCAACTATTCATAGTCAAGTGAATGACGGCCATATCTTGATTATCTTCTCTTTTGAGCTGGCGTAATTGTAAATCCATGACCCCGCCGCCGCGTTTTACCATATTTTCAGCGACATCTTTATTGGCTTTGCTAATCAGATAAGTTCGGTTTTCATGGAAAATTTGAGAAAACTTAGAGAAGTCTTTAACGTTTGCTAATTGAATTTGTCCTAAAATACATTCGCCTTGAACCCAAGTTTTTATTTCGCCACATTGTCTAATCCATTTGGCGGATTTAGATAAAGCTGCGATAATTGATGTTTCTTCAACCGCCATCGGAATAACATAGTCTTGGCCGTTAATGTTGAAATTAGTTGCTACACCTAAAGGAAGTTGAAAATAACCAATAACGTTTTCAATCAGTTTATCTGCTAGATTCAAATCCTTTATGCCACCATTTTTAAGAAATGCAATGTCTTCAGGTGTTATGGCACCTAAGGCTAACAAGCGCTTAAAACGTTCTTCGCGAGAGAGTTTAGAAAATCCACGGAATAGCTCGTCGTTGTTAGAAGTTAAAGGCATGCTTTCTCCTTTGAGTAGCCGGCATTAACGCAAGTTTTGTAATGCCATGTTTGCGTTGTTCAAATTGGCTGTAATTTTCTTGCATACCTGATTTCAGTGTTTTGAAAAAAATGAAAGCAATTTTATCATAAAATAGGACAGCAAACTACCCGGAAATTGTAGGTAATATTTGATTTAGTTTTATTTTCTTATGCTGTTATACATCATAGAGTTTGGGTTTTCCTAAATGCTCATTTAATTCATGAAAAAAAGTGAATTTTATCTTTACGAGCATTTTATTGCATATCCTAATTTACCTCACCAATAGAGGGACTAACTGGCCAAAATAAGCTAGGTGAATTTTTTTTATAATCATTTAGTTTTTTTAATTTAATTTCCTGGTGTTTTTTAGGCGTGAAGTGTAAATTAAGCGCACTTAGTTGGATTTAACTGTTGGAGATGTTATGGGAAAACACAGTAAAGAAGTGAATGCTTTTAACGCGGCTAAAAAATTAAGAGAAACACTTATCGAACAATTGAAAAAGTGTAACTCCCCAGAAGACTTGGAACGATTTTTAAAGAAATATCACGAAAACCTGAAGAAAAGAGTTTCTACTATAAGATTAACTCCTTATCATCAAGAAGAGCTCAACAGCTTGGATCGAGAGATTAAAGAACTGACCCATAAGTTAAGAGTACGTTTTTCGCCAGAAGTTCAAATTGAATCAAGCCCAAGTACTCATGAGCGGCATGAAGAACTTCCTGTTCTTGTAGAAGAAAGCGCAAGTTTAACTACAACTCCTGAGCCTATGAAAGAAAATCATCTCCTTCAACAACAGGTTGAGCATAAAGCCGAGGCTTCTATTGAGAAAGAAAAAGAGGACGCTCTTGCCTCAACTCAGCCTAAAACACCACTTGAATCCCTTACAAGAAGAGGCCGGTTAGAAAGAGAAAATTCTGGGGTATTAGAGCCCCCGAAAACAAGGCATAGTGTAAAATCTAAGAAGACTTTAAGCGATAATAAGCTGTCCCAGGAAACTTATGTTGATCCCAGAATCATAGACAAACGTCGTATATATATTTTTGATGTAAAGGTCAAATTAAGAGCAATTCAGGCAAAACATAAAATATATGAAGAAAAAGCTAAAAAATATCAGAACGAAAAAAATCAAAAGGAATTCTCGAAATATTCAAACGCTGCAACAGCTGCCAAAAGTATTCATGCCCAAATTTCTGCATTGATTAGGCAATATGTTGTGGATGGCAACTTGGTTTCGTTTAAATCAAGAAGCCAAGAAGTTCTAGGCGAAGATAAAGAACACGTAAAAACATTACGAACACATCGGGGATGGTGGGAAAAATTTTTGGATGATCTGGTCGATCTCATTAATACAGGATTGAATCGTGTTGGCTCTACAGTTCGCATGCATGAGTTATCAATGTTTAAGCCTCTGGCCGATGGAGGCAAGAAAGTTACTGAACTAAATAATGCAATTAGCTCGCTAAAAGCAACGGTTTAGCTTTTCGCAATATAAAAAGTAGCCTGAGTTTAATTTCATGCACTCAGGCTCTATTTTTTACCTATCCGAATAATGCGTTATTGTGGTACCATGCTTTATTGTTTTTGCTCTTCCAGACTATTCCTATTATTCTTGAGGCTATTTTTCAATAAATATGACTATGGTACAAAACAGCGCGCAAATCACGTTCGATAAGGAACTTGCCAGAGTTCACTGTACAGGACCCTGGTCTGTTCTGAAAATTGGGAATTTATTAACAAAATTCGGTGAAGTTGAGTTACCAAAAAAACAAAAAGTAATTATTAGCGGCAAAGACATCAGTGATTTTGATAGTGCAGGAGCTTTAGCTTTAATTAAATGTGTTGATATGCTCGAACAGCGAGAAAATCAAGTTGAACTGGCTGATTTTACCGAAAATCAACAACAACTTATAGATTTAATTAAATCAAAAAAAGATGTTTTAGATTATCAAATTCCCTCTCCAGATAAAAAAAATGTATTCTATCAATTGGGTAAAGAGTCAGAGAATAAATTCCAGCAAGTAGATGGCCTTATTGTTTTAATTGGTGATTTGACTACTAAATTATTCGAAGCATTTGGTAATTGGCGACGATTTCAATTACCTAGCATTATTTCAAATGTTCATACAACAGGCGTAACCGCTTTGCCTATCTTGGCTTTGCTTTCTTTTTTAATTGGTGTGGTTTTGGCTTATCAAATGGGATTGCAATTGCAAACATATGGGGCAAACAGCTTCATTGCCTATTTATCAGGCATGGCTATTTTCCGTGAATTTGCTCCTCTTATTACAGCTATTATTGTTGCTGGGCGCACCAGTTCTGCATTTACGGCACAAATTGGTAGTATGAAACTGAATGAAGAAGTGGATGCGCTTTTAACTATGGGGCTTTCTCCCACGGAATTATTAGTACTTCCTAAAGTTCTAGGTTTATTGCTCGTATTCCCTTTATTGATTTTTTGGTCTGATGTTTTTAGTATTTTAGGGGCGATGATTATGGCTAATAACATGCTGGGCATCAGCTTCATCGATTTTTTACAACGACTGAAAGATTCTGTTGGAATTTCACAGTTGAATTTAGGCCTATATAAAGCCCCCGCATTTGCATTGTTAATTGCTCTGGTTGGTTGTTTTCAGGGATTTAGAGTAGAAGCCGGTACGGAAAAAAATATTGGCAGCCAAACCACTAAAAGTGTGGTGCAGGCATTATTTTTAATTATCATTGCTGACGCAATTTATTCAATCATTTACAGTCGGATGCATTTATAGATGAGTGAACCCATTATCGAAATTAAAGGGCTAAAAAATTATCTCGGTGGTCAATGGGTGCACTCTGATGTGAATTTGACTGTGGAAAAAGGAGAGATCCTAGCCATTATTGGTGGTTCGGGAAGTGGAAAAACAACGATATTACGTAGTTTATTGATGTTACTAAAGCCTACAGCAGGCGAGATTAAAATATTTGGCCAAGACATTAGCCATCTCAATATGGAACAATCATTTCTGCTTCGTCGTCGTTGGGGGATGCTTTTTCAGCATAGTGCATTATTTTCATCAATGAATGTGGTAGAAAATGTTATGTTTCCCATGCGAGAGTTCACTAAGCTGGATCATAAATTCATGTATGAATTGGCCCTGCTAAAAATCGCATTAGTTGGATTACCTAAAGAAGCCGCGGGTAAATTACCTTCAGAATTGAGTGGGGGAATGCAAAGAAGAGCAGCTGCAGCGCGTGCAATTGCTATGGATCCTGAGCTGTTATTTTTGGATGAGCCAACTACAGGTTTGGACCCATTGAGCGCAAGGCTTTTCGATGAATTGATCGTTTTTTTAAGAGATTCTTTAAAACTGACTATAGTCATGGTGAGTCATGATATAGAATCTTTAAAACGAACAACAGATCGCGTGGCCTTTGTCGGTGATGGAAGAATTTTAAGTATTGAGACGATTGATGATTTGATGAAAAATAAGAATAAAATAATTGCTGGTTATTTTAGTAAAATGTAATCTAGTGCCTCAATTGAATGTATGAGAAGGCACTATGCGTAACTGGAGACAGAATACTTGGAAGCGAAAACCAATTACACTATCGTAGGGGTAGTCGTACTTATATTACTGGTAGGGTTAGTGGCTACAATGCTGTGGTTGTCTGTTGGTTTTAGTCAGAAGAAATACATTACTTATACCGTTTTTATGCATGAAGCGGCTTCTGGTCTGACACAGGATGCTCCTGTGAAATACAATGGGGTACAAGTCGGTGACGTAAAAGAAATAAAATTAAATCAAAGCGACCCGAGGCAAGTTGAAGTCTTGTTGGATATTGAAGAAGGAACACCTATTACGACAAGCACATATGCAACATTAAACTCCCAAGGGATCACTGGTGTAACTTATATTGGTCTAAGCGCAAGTACCTCTGATCTGACGCCAATCCAAAAGATGCCTGGTGAACCATACCCCGTTATTCCTTCAAAACCTTCTGTTTTTACTCAATTGGACGGCATTTTAAAGAGAGTATCAGAAGATGTGGATTCTGTAAGTACTGAAGCAAAACGTATATTTAATGAAGAAAATGCAATACATGTACGTCATATTTTAGCTAATATTGATCATTTTTCTAAAGATCTTGCGCGTAATGGTAAGAATGTTAATGTTTTAATGGATAATCTTGCCAAAACAAGTCGTGATTTCCCGCATATGCTTGATGAATTAAGAGTGGGAATAACTAAATTTAATACGATGGCAGAAAGTTTGAGTAAAGCTGGAAACAGCGTATCAAAAACTATGGGTACAGGTAAAAATGCCATAGATAAAATTTCAGAGGAAGCGCTTCCGCCCGCTGTGATCTTATTACGACGATTGAATGCAATTTCTGCTAATTTGGAAAAAGTAAGTAGTGAAATGCGACAAAACCCTGCTGTTGTTGTTCGTGGAAGTAAACCGCCAAAACCAGGGCCTGGAGAATAAAAGATGAAAAAGTTGACTGTGTTTCTCGTGGGTTTAAGTACAGCGGTACTGACTGCATGCTCACCTGTTAAAGTCTCTGTAAAAAATCAATATCAATTAAGTGCATACAGCACGAAACAGATGGTTAAAGAGCCGATGCCTATTACTTTGCTGGTTACAGCCCCTGATGCTGCCGCAGGGTATCAAACAGAACAAATGCTTTATATTAAAAAACCGTATGAACTTGAACCGTTTGCAAAAAATGCATGGGTAAATCCACCAGCAGATATGCTTTATCCTTTAATTCTGCAAAGCTTGCAAAGGACAAATCTTTTTAAAGCTGTTACATCTAATGCTTATACTTTAGGTGTAAATTATCGATTAGATACCCAATTGCTTGCGCTAGAACAAAATTTCCTTAAAAAACCGAGTGTACTAGAATTTTCAGTCAAAATTGTTTTAACCCATGTTAGTGATAATAAAGTATTGGCTTCGAAAATTATCAATTTACAAATCCCCTGTCCTAGTGATACACCCTACGGTGGTGTAATCGCAGCGAATAAAGCGACTCAACAGTTTACTGCGAGCTTAGCCCATTTTGTCGTGTCTCATATTGAGCACTAGAGGATGGGTTTCGCGTAAATTGTACCTATAAAATCGTAGCTTGGGTGCAACATAGGGAACTTCGGTATGGACTTGAATAAAATTTTTCAACGTGATGCTGCACCCGGTCTACGAATTAAGACTGAATAGGTTTAATTTAGTTACTGTAGCCAAAAAATAAAAAGAATTGTACAATGTGCCCCCATGAGCCCTGTATGGGATTTTTGAAATTTGTTAATAATAAAAAGAACGAAGGAGATTGAGGATGAAAGCCGGATCATTATGTAAATTAGGTCTGCTTGTAGCGAGTGCTGTTTTAGTTGCTGCGTGCTCCAAAGCACCAGGTAGTGCTGATGGAGTAGGGGTGACTGATGCTGAAGCTTCTGCTCAGGGTTTAGGTCAATTTACTCATTTTGCTGGTCAAGAACCAGGTGAATCTTATACAACTAAGGCTCCTCATAATCAATTGTATTTGTTCTCTTATGATGACAGTAACTTGGCTCCCAAATATTTACCATCTGTTAATGCTCAAGCAGAATACTTGAAGACCCATGCTGGTGCTCGTGTGTTAATAGCTGGACATACTGATGAGCGCGGTAGTCGTGAATATAACGTTGCTCTTGGTGAGCGTCGTGCAAATACTGTAGCAGACATTTTGCGTATGGCTGGTGTTAACAGACAACAAATGCGAGTTGTGAGCTACGGCAAAGAGCGTCCAATTAACTTAGGACATGATGAAGCGTCGCATGCACAAAATCGACGCGTAGAATTTACATATGAGGCAACAAGATGATAAATTGCAAAAAACACATTATCGCTACAGGTTTTATGTTCATGCTACCTTTGACCTGTTGGTCAGTGGCGCCTGTAGTTGATGAAAGTGAAAATTTTGCAATGATTGACCAGCAGGCGTATGAAGCGCCTGTTGGTTCTAAATACGATGAACCACAAATTGAAAATGGTCGGTTTGATGTAGCGAGGAATGAGAATTATTCAGATGATGAACCTGCACTTGCTAAAGATGACCAATCAAATGATTCAAGTAATATTGCTGACAGCGCCAAGCTGATTGATAAAATTCAAAGTTTGCAACAAGAAATCCAAGAGCTGCGCGGACAACTGGAAGTACAAGCTCATGATTTAAAATTATTACAGCAGCAGCAAGTTGCTTTTTATAAAGATTTAGATTCGCGTTTAAGTGGGACTGCTTCTGCTAAAGCATCGCCAAATAAACCTTCATTGGATCTTTCTGTAGGTTCTAATGAACCCGCTGCACCTAAAAAAACTGTATCTGCACCTGATGTCCAAGCAAACAAATCGGGTACTACACCAGTTACGGTTCCTGCTGTATCGACCTCCAGAGCAAATCCTGCGGATGAACAAATCAGCTATTTAGCTGCATACGAATTAATAAAAAATAAACGATATGATGATGCCATAAGCGCAATGAATGTATTTGTTCAAAAATATCCAAGGGGCGGTTACACTGCTAATGCACAATATTGGTTAGGTGAGCTCTATTTAGTTAAAAAAGATTATTCACAAGCCATAGCGCATTTTAACGTTGTATTACAACAATTTCCTACTTCAAGTAAATCGGCTGCAAGCATGTTGAAAGTTGGCTACGCTTATGCTGAACAAGGTGATAAACAAGAGGCTAAGAAGTTCCTGCAACAAGTAGTAAGAGCTTATCCTGGTACACCTACAGCACAATTGGCTAATTCAAAATTACGTACGATATAATTAATGAATTTTTTTATACGTAGTTCCGAAATTTGTAAAAAATGTAGCTTGGGTGAAGTGCAGCGTAGTCTGGGTTTTCTATGACAAATTTCTCGAGTTACGGCTGCGCCTTAATTAGGCTACATTGAACTAGTTTATGGATCCCAAGGAGAAATTATGTATTGGCTAGCTCATGCCCCAGCTAATATTGCTTTGATCAAATATATGGGAAAAAAGGATGATAACTCTAATAGTCCTGATAATCCTTCATTGTCCTACACCTTAAATGAACTTAAAAGTACAGTAAGACTTGAAAAAGCAAGTTCCAAAAAAGATATTTGGGAACCATTGCTTATACCGGGCGGAATTGAAAATTTTGTTCTTTCCGCAGAAGGGCAAAAAAGGTTTCTTAACCATCTCGCTCGCATAAAGGCATACTTTGGCTATGAGGGTGGGTTTTTAGTACAATCTTGTAATAATTTTCCACACAGTAGTGGTATGGCGAGTTCTGCCTCAAGCTTCGCAGCGTTAACTCGCTGTGCTGTGGTTGCTTTGAGCGAATTAACTAATAAACCCACGCCTTCAGTTGATGAACAAGCACAGTTAAGTCGATTAGGCTCAGGATCATCCTGTCGATCTTTTTATTCTCCCTGGGCATTATGGGATGACAATGAAGTTAAAGCAGTGGACTTACCTTATCCTGAATTAATCTATCAAGGTGTGATTATTAGCAATAAGAAGAAGGATGTTCCCTCAAGTGAAGCACATCAACGAGTAAAGAGCAGTCCTTTCTATGCAACACGGAGTCAAAGGGCAAGGGAGAACTTAAAGCATTTATTAGACGCATTGATGAGTCAAAATTGGACTTCGGCATATCAGATATGCTGGCGTGAATTTCAAGATATGCATCGTTTGTTTAGTACTTGTGAGCAACCCTTTTCATATATGACCGACAATTGTATTGATCTATTGCACCATTTGGAGAATTTTTGGAATAAAAAGGGCGATGGCCCTATAGTGACTATGGATGCTGGACCTAATATTCATTTGTTGTATCGTTCTGACCAAGTTGAATTGGCACGTGAATTTAAACGTGATTATTTAATAGGCAATTATGATGTTCTTTGATTTTGAAACCACAACTTTTGGCAAATGGATTTTGGCAGGTGAGCACGCTGTAGTACGGGGGCATCCCGCTCTGGTATTTCCGATCAAGGAAAAGAAATTAACTTTGACTTATTCTGCCGCTGCAACTTCCTTAGGGGCTGATTATACAGGAAGCAGTGGCGCTGATATGCAGCTTTTATTCTGGAGTGTGCTAGAACATGGCATGCAATTATTAGGCCGCTCTTTAAATCAATTAGGTGGCTTTTTCCATTTAGATAGCACAATCCCGGTGGGGGCTGGAATGGGGGCTTCAGCAGCTCTTTGTGTGGCAATGAGTCGTTGGTTTTGTGCGCAACAAATGATAGAGCAAAGTCAATGTAATGATTTTGCAAAAGAACTGGAACATTTATTTCATGGAAAGAGTAGTGGGCTTGATGTAGCAGGAGTTGCTATGGAAGAAGGGGTTTATTTTAAATCCGGAAATATTACCCCACTTCAGCAAAAAATTCGTCCTCAGTTTTTCTTATCTTCATGTAAGCAAATTGGAATTACGTCACATTGTATCCAACAGGTCCAAAATTTATGGACTAAAAATCCTACATTGGCTGAACAAATTGATAAACAAATGGTAGTAGCAGTTGAAGAGGCTAGAAATGCTTTGGAGTTAGGGGGCGTGGATGCAATCCCTTCTTTGGCACAAGCAATTAATAAAGCGGCTGATTGCTTCTATCAATGGAACCTGGTTAGCGAGAGTTTACAGCAACATATGAATCGATTAACTGCAGAAGGTGCTCTGGCTGTAAAACCTACAGGTTCCGGGGGAGGGGGATTTGTACTAAGTCTTTGGGACAAGCAGCCACCTAAGTATCTTGAATTACTGGTTGCTTGATATCGAATGATTAGTCTACAAATTGATAATAGACCTCAGTTCCTTTTACCATTCCAAGTTCATAGCGTGCTTGTTCTTCCAGGGCTTGCTCGCCACTTTTTAACTCTCTAATATCTGCTTCAAGAGCTCGATTACGTGTTGCCAGTTTATTGTTTTCTTGTTCGTGAGCTGCCAATTTTTTTTCAAGATTTTGCCATTGAATCAAATTTCCATCGCCCAGCCACAGCTTATGTTGTAAAACAACCAAGGAAACAATCAAAATTATAAACAAAGGGCGCATAGGTTTTGCTTAATTAAAAGATATCCTTTGTCCATTGTATTACCATATCACAATGTGTAGCAATATCCGTTTGAGTAATTTTTTACATTGGATGTTTAAAACTTAAAATCACAGAAAAAAGAGTAAGATTGAGAAGTTAAATCTGTAATCAGGTCCAAGCTCCAGTAACCCGGGTTTCGCTGCGTTGTTCCCAAGCTACTGGCTATGCTAATCAATCAAAAATGTTTACGTAAAATGTTAAGCTCTTCATTTAATTGATCTATTCTTTCCAATAGTTCTAATGCAAGTGCTACCCCCGGTAGATTAATTCCCAAATCTCGATGTAAGCGGAATGCCGATTCAATTTTGCGAAGATCGTTTGGATTTAATTTAAGGTGCTCTGTTTTTGCTGTTTTGTTAGAAAATAATCCGTATTCTACCATTTCATGTAATAATTCTTCAGGTATATGATACTTTCGACATACTTCATCAAATGAGACAGTCATAGTTTCTTCAATAAGCACGCCAATTATTGTATTGTCTTGCTTCATGCTTATACTCCCATTTTGTCACGTGGATTAAAAGGCATTACTTGCTCCATTTTTTTATAGAGGTCTGCTGCTGCCTCAGTTGTTGGTGGTGGCGTAATAATTTTTAAAAGAACGTATTGATGCCCAGGAGTTGTTCCTGGTAACCCACGATTTTTAAGCCTTAATTTTTGTCCTCCTTGAGATGCCGGGGGAATTTTTAAATCGATTTTTCCTCCCAATGTAGGAACTTCAATCGTTGCACCTAATGCAGCTTCCCATGGAGTAATAGGGAGTGTGAGGTAGATGTCACCATCCATTAAATCAAAAAGAGGGTGTTTATCAATATGAATCGTTAAATAAATATCACCGCGAGGGCCCCCATGGATTCCCGCCGCTCCTTGTCCTGCAAGGCGAATTTGTTGGCCTGATTTTACTCCTGGCGGTATTTTCACTTTTAGGGTTTGCATGGTGACTTTTGATTCTTGTGCAATTGGAATCTGGATGTTTTTAACTGTTCCTTTAAATGCATCCTCCAGGCTGATATTTATTTTTCCATGATAATCTTGTCCGGCCATCGGTTCCTGGCGGTAGCGAGAATGACCGAATAAACTTTCAAATAAGTCCTCATTAAATTGACCACTGTAAAAATGTTCGGATTCTTCAGGGCGCCAATGTGTCGACGTTCCTTGTTGTTGATACGCTTTGCTTTTTCGATACCTATCATACTCAGCTTTTTTAACCGGATCCCTTAAAACCTCGTATGCTTCCCCCATTTCTTTAAAGTGCTCTTCTGCATTGGGTTCCTTACTTATATCAGGGTGGTACTTCCGAGCCAATTTTCGATATGCCATCTTAATATCTTTCTCAGAGGCATCCTCACTTACTCCCATTATTTTGTAATAGTCTTTGTCCATATTTTTATACTCAATTTAAAGATCATTTATTTTTGTAACACATATTTTCCTGGAGCGTCAGGTAACGTTTTATCGATTTTAGGTGGTGAGCTCATTCCACTGATTGATTGTCTCACTAGCCAATCATGCCAGGCAATCCACCATGAACCTTTTTTCGATTCGGCGATTTCCTGCCAATGCTCAGGAGAAATATATGTTTCTTCCTTTTTTTGTTCACGAATTAAATAACTTCGCCTCGGATGCCCTGGTTCACTAACAATACCTGCATTATGGCCACCATTCGTCAGAACAAAAGTAATATCTTCTCGTTTAATCAGCGAATGAGTTTTATAAACAGACTTCCACGGACTCACATGGTCTTTCTCAGTGCTGACTACGAATGCAGGCAGTCTAATATTTTCAGGTGCTATATGCTTGCCTTCAATAGTAAATTGCCCTTCGGAGAATTCATTTTTGAGGAACAATTTTTCAAGATATTCGCTGTGCATTTTATAAGGCATTCGCGTTGTATCCGCGTTCCATGCAAGTAAGGCGATCATCCCTCTTTGTGTTCCATGCAAGTAGTCTTGAACCATTTTAGACCAAATCAGATCGTAGGATCGCAACATTTGAAAACTTCCAGCCATGAGTTTGGTATCCAAATAGCCTTGTTCCCACATAATGTTTTCCAAAAATGATACCTGACTGTTATTAATGAAAAGTAATAATTCACCTGCTTCGGTAAAATCTCCCTGAGCCGCGAGCAGAGAAAGACTTTTCAGGCGGTCGTCATGGTCTTTAGCCATCGTTGCTGCGGTAATCATAGCTAAAGTTCCGCCAATGCAATACCCCATTAAATGAATTTTTGTGTTAGGTATTATGGCTGATATTTTATCGATTGCAGCCATAGCTCCTTGTCGATAATAATCATCAAGCGCTAAATTTCTGTCTTCAGAAGATGGGTTGAGCCAGGAAACTATGAATACAGTATGGCCTTGTTGAACCAGCCAATTCACTAATGAGTTTTCCGGAAGAAGATCAAGAATATAATACTTCATAATCCAGGCTGGAAGGATTAATAAGGGTTCTTTATAGACTTTTTGAGTTTGCGCTTCGTATTGAATGAGTTCAATCAGATGATTTTTAAAAACCACCTTGCCTTTTGTCAAGGCAACATGCTTGCCTGGTATGAAGTGTTCAACTCCTGCTGGAGGAGTTCCTGTTAACTTTTCAACAAGGTCCTGCAGGCCTAATTGTGTTCCATGAATTAGATTTTCTCCATATGAATTTAATGTTTCTTGCAATAAATCAGGATTAGTCAAAACAAAATTGGAAGGGGATAGTGCATCAAGGAGCTGCTTTATTGTGAATGAAATAATTCGTCGATTGGCTTCATTCAATCCCGGGATTTCACTTGCTGCTTTTAAAGACCATTCTTCAATTTGTAAAAATTGTTCCGCCCATAAACGCCATGGATAGAGATTCCATTTATCCGTATGAAAACGCACATCGTTACCATTGCCAGGTTTGTCGTGATGAACGAGTCGTTCAACAAAATCAGAGAAATTCAATAATGGATAAAGACTTAATTTTAAGAAGGTCCCCGGGGCTTGTAACAGTTGCGATCCCCATGAAAAATATGATGTTGCTACTGAAGCCGGGCTAATACTAGCAGTAAATTTTCCCAGATTGGCTTGGTAATACTTATCAATTAGATTAAAAAGATCGTATGCAATAGCAGAATTATTTTCTTTGATGTCTGGACGTGCAGTTGATCCGTTTCTTTCTTTAATTTTTTGTGATGAATTCTTTTTTTTCAGAACAACTTTAGCCATTTTTTTCATGGTTTCAGTTCTTATCACCGTTATGGTTATGAAATAGTATAGTCTTTTGGATATTTATTTGTATATTAATCAGTTAAAGTACATACTATCCTCTTTACTTGTGTGTCTGTTGTCATTAGTTGTATCCTGTAAATTCAGGACTCTTTTCCTAGGTTGACTTGGTTTATTTTAGCTACGGTTTCTTATTGCCGAGAACTGTAGATAGATTTTAACAGCTACATGAAGTATCAGTACCGTTTGAATTTATATTGGAGACCTTTATGCAAAAGTATTTACTAAATACCTTAGTTGTTTTTGTTTTATTTTCATTAGTTGGTTGTCAGTCGAATCAGGCAACTTCTAATATGTTTAGGTCTTTTACACCCTTGGCTACTCCTAGCGCCGATTTAACGCAAGCAGTACAAGAAGCATTAATGCGTAATGATGATCTTGCTGTTTCCCAAGTGCATGTGCAAACTAGGCAAGATGTTGTGATTCTATCTGGATATGTTAAAAAGATTAGGCTCAGTGATACTGCAGAACAAATAGCGCGTCAGGTACCAGGTGTACGTATTGTAGAAAATCATATAATCGTCCGACCATAGACGTTAATGTTCTCCATTTGTACTATATTTATAAAATAGGTTAAGTATGTTCAAATGGAGAATAAAATGGCTGACCTAATTCATAATGCCTTGCCAGTAACAAAGCGAAAAATTATTTTTATCCATCCAGACGATTCTGTAAGAAAAAGCATTGATATGATGACGGAATATGATATCGGTGCATTGGTTGTTGTGGACAATGACAATCAATTAGTAGGTATAGTAAGTGAACGAGATATCGTGCGTTCTTGTCTGCACAAATGCATTAATTTGGAAACGGGAAAAGTTGCAGATGTGGTACATAGAGATGTCACCATACTTAGCCCTAATGATGTTGTAGAAAAAGCAATGCAAGCTATGACCGCGACTAAAAGAAGACATGTGTTGATTCGTGATGAAAATAATGAATTTGTTGCAATTTTATCCATAGGTGATTTGCTTTATCACATACTTGAAGATAAGACTAGAGTGATAGAGCAATTAGAAAATTATATCCATACCTATTAACAGAGTTTTTTAGGATGATATAGTATCCTTTTAAATGCACTTACGAATCCTATGAAAACTGTTTTCAAGTTGCTTCTAATTTTCTTTGTATTTCATGCCAATATGTGGGCTGCTGAATTATCGCCCACATGGTATTCCAAGACAGATAACAAGGTGGTTATCAATGTAGAAATGTTTCTGTCGTCAACCTGCCCCCATTGTCAAAAGGCTGATGCATTCTTTCACGATACAGAAGCAAAATATCCGGATTTGCATGTTCAACGGTATTATATTAATCAGGACAAAAATGCATTAGGTCGTTTTTATCAATTATTGAGCGCTCAGCAAATGGATGATTTTGCTGTTCCATCAATCTATATTTGTAATTCGCGTTGGGTTGGTTTTGCTTCAGCAGAAACCACTGGCAAAGATTTATTGCATGCGATTAATTATTGTAAGAAACAAATTGAAAATAAAGGTAAATTAAACCTTGAAACAGTTAATACCTTGCGCCATTTAGCTAATGCAAATCGATTTATTACGGGATTGACAGAAAAACCGTCAAGGATTCGTTTTACAACGACAATCGCGTTTATGGATTCTTTTAGTCCTTGTGCATTTTTTTGTTTTGCAGGATTTCTTGCTTTTCTTTTAATTGAAACACAGAAAAAAAAGCAGCTTATAGCCAGTCTTTTATTTGCCTCTTCAGTGGCAATAGTCCACTATTTTCAACAAGTTTATACCAGTACTTTTTTTGAGTTGTTGCCTTGGATGCATGTTCCCGCCGTATTATTAGGTTTAATGACAATTTATTTTGTGGGGCAATATTATAAACAAAAGTATTCCAAGACTTTGTATTTTTTATTAGCTTTTTTCTTAGGGATGATCACTACAATTTATCAGCAAACCTGTGTGATGAATTGGTCTACAATTTTTGAACAATGGCTAAATGATCAACACTTATCAAGTGTGCAGGCAAGTTTATATCAATTGCTGTATCAAGGAGTGTACATACTCCCTTTACTCTTGATTTTACTTATTTATTTTATCTTGATTAGGGTCGAGCGCTTTGCTGCATTACGAACAAAATTAGCCACTATTGGCTTGTTATTTTTGCTTGCAATCGCTGTAAGTTTGGTGGTCTATCCATTTGTATTGTCCAACTTTGGAATCTCTATCGTGCTTTTATTTATCTTGATGATTATTGGTTACTTTTTAAATTTGACTTGATCTTGCTTTGATGATTTGGGATTATCATCTCTCTTTGTTTGTAATAGCTCAGGGTTCACTAATGTTTACCCGGTTGGGTTTGTCCGCAAGATGCGCCAAATACGACCGTTCCTTGATAGGGGCTGAGCACTTACCTTTGTTTTTCAGGTGATAACATGAGCAAGCCCATTAATATCCCCGTTGTTGTTGAGAGCGGGAAAAAATATAAAACATCTCATGGCGTAACAGCAATTAAAGATGGAGTAAAACCAACAGGGTTAGTTTATGAACGTTTACCTAAACCTAAATGGTTGCGCGTCGTCAATCATACTACTCCTGAGTATCACCAAGTAAAAGAACAGGTACAAAAACACCGTTTGGCTACTGTTTGTGAAGAAGCAAAGTGTCCTAATATTGCTGAATGCTGGTCGCATGGTACGGCTACGATTATGTTAATGGGGGCTGTATGCACACGAGCATGTCGTTTCTGCTCAGTAGATACTGGTAATCCTCATGGTTGGTTGGATCTGCAAGAACCAGAAAACACAGCAAATACCGTTGCATTAATGAATTTAGATTATGTCGTGTTAACCTCAGTAAACAGAGATGATTTACCTGATGGTGGCGCAAATCATTATGCACAAACGATACGTGCGATTAAACAACGCTCTCCAAAAACTAAAGTAGAAGCATTAACTCCTGATTTTCAAGGTGTAGAAAGAGATATTGCGGTATTACTCGATAGTGGTGTTGATGTATTTGCACAAAATGTTGAAACGGTAGAACGTTTAACTCATCCGGTGCGTGATAATAGAGCGGGTTATAGGCAAACACTAAACGTTCTCGCATTTGCTAAACGCTATAGACCAGATGTCTTGACCAAAACCAGCTTGATGTTAGGTTTAGGTGAAACAGATGAAGAAATTATACAAACAATGGATGACTTGCGTGCCCATAATGTAGATATTCTTACTCTGGGACAATATTTGCAACCGACAAAAAACCATTTACCTATCGCGCGTTATGTGACTCCAGAAACCTTTGCTGAGCTTAGGCAAATCGGATTAAAAAAAGGATTTTTTGAAGTAGCTTCCGGACCTTTAGTTCGTTCAAGTTATCGAGCAGACCGAATATTTAAACAAGATAATTTAGGTTTAGATAATTAACTTTATATTTTGTGGCCCGGGTGAGTTGAAACCCGGGAAACAATTTCTCTCTGGTTATATTTGATCAATAAAGTATATCCATTTATAACTTAACGGATAGAGAGCTGGATCTTGACAAGTCATCTTCACTAGGTTGATATTTCTGCAATTGATGACTCATGAAACCGACAACTTTATCAGCAATCGCCTGACTGTACACAGTTACCTTTTTTTCCTCTTTAGGATGCTTGAGTTTAACTTCTGCTAATTCAATAGATAATTTGTCAGCCCATTCCTTACATAAGTAAAAATTACTATCTATTTTGTATAATGGAGCGAGATATTGGCCATTTGTCATTTTAAAAGTTTTAATGATTTGATTGATTGTTTCTGTTGTTACTTTAGTAACGATGTCCGGTATTAATTCCTTTTTGCTACCCGTTATTTGTTGATCTAATAGAGTGAATATTAGGGCCTGGAATGAATGAAAATCCATGATAACAGGTGCATTAATACTCAATGAATGATTTAATTGTGTGCTTAATTCTGCATTAGATTCTTCAACAATCCCAGACTCAATAATCAATTGGGTAAGCTTTTTTAATTGTGCATGTATGGCTTCAAGAACTTCTTCAGGCTGTTTGAGTACAAGCTTTCGTAATGAAATGATTTCAGGCAGGGTATTTATTTCATTATCACTGAGCGCAAGCTCCGGAGGTAATTCAGGGTTAATGAATATATTAAACTTCATCAACATTAATTCGGCACGCAAAGCACGAGCCTTTTCTATTGCATATTTTTGTAGTGCTGCATTTAACTTTGGTGTTTCTTCAGTTTCAAATTCTGTTGGCTTGTTATTAAAATTACCATTGAGCATTGCTTCTAATACTGCATTTTGAAAATAATGAAAAACCAGTTCTCTGTTAATTTGAATACCTTCTTTGGAATACCAACTCACATAGATTGGGTCAAGAACATCCAATAAAGCTCGGATTTCTTTGATTACCTTTGCCTTTAAAGGATAAAGTCGACGATTTTTTTCATACTGAACCATAATATTAAATGCCAATGAAGACTTCAGAAATATGGCGCCTCGTGCTTTAGCATCATTGCTGGTTTTTTCTTCGAAATAGTTTTCATATGCAACTGTATCTCCCCATAAAGAACACGTAGATTGATCGTTTTTGATTAATTCATTCAAAGTAATACGCGTAAAAAGAGAGAGGTTAGTACTGCTTAAACTTAAGCTGCGTCTGGGCTTTGACGTGGAAGCAACTTCCTGGATTTTATCTTTTTGATATTGGAAAAAAGAACTTTTTTGCCTTGAAATAGTTGCTTTAGACCCCGTGATTTTATCCTTTAGTTCGCGAATATGATCTAAGATTTGATATACTTTATCAAAAATTTTGATGTCCCTAATGATAATTTCGTCCTTATCATATGTTATACCAGGAAATTTTTTAAATAGATCAAGCGACATTTTAGGTACAAATTGAACTTGAGTATCTTTTTTAATGCAATACATTAGGCAAGTGGCTTGATTGCTTTTTTCATTCAATTCCCAAACGAATGGGTTGCCTTCAAATGTAATATCTGGAAAATAAATCTTCATATGAAATGCACTCTAGTTAAAAAATTGCATGGTACGAATTACCTACTGAACAAGCAAGTACATCTCTATATTTTTAAATTAAGGACAAAAAATTATATGTGAGCAAAGGAGGGGGATTGTTTAGATTAATAATAAAGCACAGAACATGTACTTATCATTGATGAGTATTCCCTGCTAGTTGTGATTTTGAAATACAAACATTCCATTGATTGTGTCATTTCTAGTTCATGCTAACCAATCGAACAATAGAGGGCAAACAAAAATCTTACTCTAATTTTACTATTTTAGTCATACGTAATAATTTATTGATCTTAATTTCCAAAGAGCTACACTCCATCATAAGCAAATTCAGCATCAAAGCTAACAAATTTTTATCTTCTTTTGAGTATATCTCCGCAACGGCCATTAATTTACGCTTAGGTTTTAATTGAGAAAGATTTTCTTTTAACTCGATTAAAGTATTACTTAAAAAAACAAGGCTCTCTTCATCCTGCTCGTTGATTTTAACTTCCTCATAAAGGATTAACGCGATTATTGAGGCATAATAACGGAAAATATGGCGGAGTGATTGCAGAATATCTGTTGCAACTTGCGTATATTGAGAGTCCTTTCCAATTTCGACTCGTGCTTCATTAATTAACGTTTGAAAACGCAGAATAAGTGCCGCAATATTAGATTCACATTGTTCTAAATATTGGCGTAAATCTGTTTTTGAATTATCCAGGCTTGCAAGATAAACCGATAAAGTTGCATATTCAGTTAAAAATTTTTGTATTTCTAAAATGAGAACTTTTGTTGCGCGAGTTGGAAAAAAAAAACGTAATGTAAAGATGCCGATTAATATACCAATAATTACATTTGTAGGTCGCATAAACACATAGGTAAAATTATTATAATTAATAAGACAAATGGCGAGAGTTACAGTGCCTAAAATTCCAATATAACTTTTTTTAGTTCCTAAAAATAAATAAGTATATAAAAAGATTCCAATAATAAATCCAATAAGATTCATAATATAAGTATTATGAAAGAGCAAAATAATAATCAGGCTATATAATGCGCTGCTAAGGGTTGCGATGGCTCGCATTGAACATCGAGTCAATGAAGCTCCAATTGTATGTTGTTCAAACAAAACGATAAATAAAGAAATATAAACCCAGGTTGGCTCAACAATATTGAAATACGTCGTAATGATCAAAGCGATAATCAGGCTGATGGCCATACGTGCAGCCATTATTGTTTTTTCGGATGTCACTTCCATAAGAAAATTATACCTTAATAATGACATAACAAGTTGCTCCAACAGGCAGCGGATAATGTTTGGGGTCATAATCATCGAGCTTAATCTGTACTGGAAAACGCTGAGGCAGAAGTAACCAATTATTCGTATCATTGGTTACAGTTTGTAGCTGAGTCTTGGGGTTTGTAATTTGACGATTAGCAGCCCAAGCCCTTGATACTACCGTTCCATGGTACAATTTCGTCCCAAAGTACATTCGGGGAATAATATAGACCTTCGCTCCTGTCTTTACCATACGCAAATCCAGCTCAGTAAAATTTGCTTGAATGAAAAAATCATCCGTATCAACAAAAGAAAATATAGGTTTATTAATTTCAATGGGCGTCCCCAAGGATAGATACATATTTTGAATGCGACCATTACTTTGTGCATAAACAGTCGTGTGTTCTAAATTAACCTTGGCATAACGTGTTTTATAAATTAACGATTTGATTTTGTGTTGTATACTCTGAATATTTCTTTCATCCAAGCTTATTTGTTGTTTTTGCATGTTCACTTTGGCCAAACTGCCACGATCTTCATATTGCAAATCCTTGACATTAATTTCAGATATTGCCCCAGATTTTAAAACTGCCTTATTTCGAAGATAATTTAAGTGAATTCTATTATATTCTTGAAGGTATTGTATGAGTAATTGCTTATCTTTTTGTAATTGATATTGCAAGCTTTGAAGATCCTCTTTTGCAGTAAGAGTCTCCTCAACTAACCTATTATAAATGAGCTTATAAGGTTCTTGGAAAACGGTAAACAAAGGCTGTCCCTTATGAACATATTGCTCATTTTTGACGTATAAATCAGTAATGTATCCACTGACAATAGCAGCTACAGGACGAATATTTGCAACGACAAATGCATTATTGGTAAACGGTATTAAAAAGGAAAAAAAGTAATATAAAACTGCAAGTAAGGCTAGGGATAACACAACTGTATAAGGTTTTAACTTTCGAAGTTTTTGTGTTACCATTTTTTTACGTCAGTCATGTTATTTTTATGGAAGTCGTTTAATTGCGCATCCTGGCCACACTAATTATTTTAGTCATGACAAGTGCGCTGGTTGCATGCATGCCAAGCACAAAAAATTCACGTCTTACGTCGATTCCTATTCCTAAGTATCTGAAAGACTCAAGTAATCATCATGCATTAAATCAGCTTCCTTATCAAGCTTGGTGGCAAGATTTTAAAGACCCTTTTCTTAATCAACTTGTAGATACAGCGCTTCTTTACAATAATAATGTGACGATAGCCAAACGATCGATTCATGTTGCCCATGCTGAACTACAAACGATTCGCTTAAATTGGCTTCCGGGGCTGAATATTTTAATGGGTTTCTCTCAAGATCCCGCTTTAGGCAATCCAGGGGTCTTTTATGGTGCTCTACCTAGCTATTACCAAAATTTTGTTGCTCTTTATTTTCAGCAAAAAAAAGCAGAATTTGTCTTGCAACGTTCTAAAGCATATTATCTTGGTGTGCGTTTGACGGTCATTGGAGAAGTTATTAGTAGTTATTTTTCTCTACTCGCATGGCATCATCAATTAGCGCTACTGAAGCAAATTGAACAGGATTATAAAGAACTATTAGCATCGTTAGAAATAGCAAAAAAACATGGATTAGCAAATAATTTGCAATTATTAACTTTGACAAGCCAATTACAGAGCATTCTAGGTCAGCAAAAACAAGTACAAAACAATATTATCGCAAGTGAGAATGCTTTACGTTACTTAATCAATCAGCCTCCAGGAGAAATAAATTCAAGCCAATTATTTATTAACTTACCAAGTAAAGCAGTGCTACTGAATAAGATTAATACTCAAGTAATACTCCGACGTCCGGATGTAATGGTGGCCTTAACGTCTCTGCTTGCAGCATGTAGTGGAGTCAATGTTGCAGAATCTCAACTCCTTCCAGCCCTAACCCTAGATTATTTTTGGGGGAAAGCGAGCTTAAATGGCACATTTAAGAGTCCTACACATGCAGCACCTTATGGAGATATGTATGCAACATTTAACTTATCTCCCTCAATATTTGGACAAATTATCACAAGTAAGGCGACTTTTAATAGAAGTCTAGCGGAATATAACAATACCATCCAAAATGCATTGCGCCTGATTGCTAATAGTATCGCTGCCAATCAAAAGCTTATGGCCAAATATAATGAAGACTATCTCTCTCTAGCATCATTGAGGAAAAGATATCAACTACAACAGGACCTCTATCATAAAGGTCTTATCAGCCATAATGATTTGTTATACAGCAGGGTTGAAATTAAACAACAAGACTACAGATTAACCATTAGCAAATTAGAACAGTTATTTAGTTTTATCAGCCTTTATGAAGAATTAGCTGCAGGTATATTTTATCAGGAGCAGGACCTGGCAGATTATAATCCAAAAGTGCCTTAGACGCGCTTTCTCAGATTGTAACCTCTTATTTTTCCAGGCAAAAATTTTGATTTTCTACCTCTTGGAATAATATATTCTCTACAGGAAACTGACTAATTTATCAGCAATTACTTGGTTATAAGTGCTTCATTTGTCTCATTATTAGGTTTTTGAGTTTAAATTCTGCTGCTACTGTTGGTTCCTTTTGTACATTTAACTTAAAATAATGCCTCTTTTTTTCATTATATTTTGTAAAATATAGGCGAAAAAATACATGATAATACCCAGTCCCATGGCACAGACCCCGAGAACAAAATAATAGTTTTGGTAATAAGGCAGACTTTCTATAGGAGAATGAATTGTATTGGGAATAGCAACCCAAGCAGCAATTCTTCCGGAGATAGCATGTGCCAAAGAACTGGCGAGATACCATACACCCATAGCAAAGGCAATTGATTTTTTATCACAATATAGACCTACCATGCTTAAACCAATTGCACTGACCCATAATTCTGCAATAGAAATGAGTATATAGGTTAAAGCAATATAGTTGCCATTAATTATCCCAGTGGTGGTGGTCGTAGCAGCAAATGACATCACTAAAAGAGCAATACCTGCAAGCGCAGTACCGGAGGCGAATTGATAGGGAATGGTAAAGCGGGGAAATATTTTATAGAAACGAGGTAATTGGCTGCCAATAGCTAAGATAAGTAATGGATTCAATATTTGATAATGAGCTGGTGAAACAGTTAAACCAAACAAATTATGGTCGGAATTATTTTCAGCAAATAAAATTAATGTGCTATTCATTTGGTTGTAGATAACAAAAAATACTACGGCTTCTACGATGAGCAGCAAAGCGACCATTTGTTTGTCACGTACAACACCTTTAAGTGTTAGCGTTTTTCTTAGAAACCATACAATTCCTATACCACACCCTGTGGCGATGATCGTGCTGGCAATATAAACATGAGAATAGGCAAATAAAGTCAGTGTATAAATAGTAGCTATATAAGCAATTAAGCGAAATATGCTTGATTTGGATAATTTAGATTGATCTTTACCCCAAATGACATTTTCATAAATGGAATAGCGCTTTGCAAAATTTAAAGCAGCAATTGATTTGCCGACGAAGGTCAAGGTAAGGATAGAAAGCGGACCATAACGGCTTTCAAAGAGTACTGGAGCAATTAAAGTCGCTAATAATGCGCCCACATTAATTGCTATGTAATAGTAAGTCATGGCCGATTTTGCTTTAATGGCATCATCTGAATAGATATGCGATACCATGCTTGAAGAGGTTCCCATCAAAAGGGAGTTGGTGGCAGGAATAAATGCATAAGCAGCAATAAAAAAAGTATCTCCCAGAGAGTTTACAGTGTATCCACTAATCATAACGAGCAAATAAGCACAGGCCAATAGAATGCTTCCAAGAAGTATGGATCTTCTAATCCCCACAACAGTATCAGCCATATACCCACCTAACATGGGCATCAGATAACCCATTGCATGAGCTACTCCAATAAATGCATATGCTTTGGCCTGGCTATATCCTAAACCTTGAGACCATACAGGGCGGGTTAAAAATAAAACTAATATGGTGTTCAATGCATATACAGAGAATTGGCTCCAGAAGGTAATAAATATGATGTTATTGGCTTGTTTTTGTCGGAGAGCCAATTCAGGTAAATAATTCTTCACATCTTGAGAAATCATTTTTCCTACCTCACTATCCAAAGATAATTATCAGATTATCATTTTCTGGCAAGAACGACATCAATTATGTGTGTGTCATGATAGGGAAAAGTGAATATTTTACTAAAAAGACGTTTAAGTCTTTGAATTAAAAATATTTTCGGTAACATCCTAATAGATAAAGTATTGAGAAACCAGGTTCCTTCAATACCGAAAAGGGCTAATTCATCAATAGTATTTAGAGTGATGGGTATTTCCAGACGTTGATGAGCGATGACTTCAAATTGATGTTGTTTGAATGCTTGCATCAATTCATTATTGTTCGCAGCAACAGTGGTGCTTTTTACAATGGATTTGTAATAATGTCCAACAACACTGCTTAAAATAGAGTCTTCTGTAATAAATTCGGCTAAACGTTGTTGAGCGACTGGAAATGAATCATAAGTTGTAGTAATCATAGAAAAATGACCATTTGCTCGCGTCAGTAATTTGGCCTCATGGAATAAAACTTTAATCGGAATATAAGCGTTAATAAAGTGAGCCAGAATTAAATCTTGGCTATGGGGCGGTAAGAATTTGCTTGCTTGTGCGGCGCTACCTTCAATGGTGATTAGGGGTAATGTCTCACGGGCATGTTTTAACATCTCTGCAGAAACATCAATTCCTGTGAACTCTGCCTGTGGCATAACTTGTTGTAGTTTTTTTAAAAATGCGCCATCGCCAACCCCCAAATCAAGTATTTTATAATGAGGTTTCACTCCCAAATAAAAACGCTTCATTTGCTCAATTGCTACTTGATGACTCTGGCTAATCGCACCAAAACGATTGGCCATGGCATAGTTTTCAGCGATGTTGTTGTACATGGCCTTTAAGGACATGCAAAATTTCCTGTTTAATAAGGTTCGGTAAGTATATCTCTAAATGAAGGAAATTTGCGACTGGTGAACAAGGAAAAATTAACTAATTCGTTTTTTTGACTTGCTAATTTTTATTTTGAGGGTATATTTTCACGTGTTTTTCAAAAAATCGGACATGATATTTACCCTAATTGGGGGTAAATAGGAGTCTCATCTTGAGGGTAGATAAGTACAAAATGTTCACGCAATTAACAACTAATTTAGTGATCTGATTGCTTTTAGATGAGCCAGATTAAAATTTTTTGCATGAAATACCATAAAAAGAGATAATTTAACCGTTTTCTTAATACTCTGTTAATAATCACAGTGTAAAATTAAACACGTATAGCAAATATTTTTTTTGTTTTTAGTCGTTTTGGCTATCAAGAATACCATGGATAGCGTTCTGTGGAGGAATAGATAGCTGCTTTGTTAGGGAGATTTTTATGTTAATTTTGACTCGGCGTATTGGTGAAACCTTAATTATTGGTGATGATGTTAATATTACCGTGCTAGGTGTAAAAGGAAACCAGGTTCGCCTAGGTATCAATGCACCTAAAGATGTATCTGTCCATCGTGAAGAAATTTATTTACGCATACAACAAGAAAAACAATCAGACGAGTCTGAAGAAGCAGTATAAATCGATTTCCTCGCAGTTCATCCAGTTCCGAGCACTTAAAAACGCTCGGGACGAACTTTAATTTTTATACAATCCCCTCATATTTAGTAACTTCTAATAATTATTCATGAAGCGACGTATCACCTGACGAGAGAAAATGCTTTGTTCCTGATTCATCTTGAAGTATTAATTGTCCTAGCTGATTAATTCCACAAGCAACTCCAGATAGAGTATCTAAAGATTGAGTTACTTTAATTTTTTTTCCAAACAGATAATCCGATTTATTCCATTCATCCATAAAGCAGTTAAGCTCATGATGTATAAATTTGGTTAAATAGCGTTCTAAATTGATAATTAGTTTTGCAATAAGCACATTACGATCAAAATATTGTTTGGTTATTTCATATAATGAGCACCAGGGCTTATCTGGAAGAGGATGGTTTTGTGTATCAGTATTGACGTTTAAGCCGACTCCTATGATGACTTGAATATTGCCATTAGATTCAGCCAATATTTCAATCAAACTACCGCATAATTTTTTGTGAGTCCACAAAATATCATTTGGCCATTTAATTTTGATATTGTATGATACATCTAATTCATTTAACGTTGCTAAAATGGCCAAACTGGCTACCAGGCTTAATCCTGAAAGTTTGGTCAAGTCGTAGTTGAGATTCCAGCGGCTCGAGCAATAAATATTTTCACCAAATGGCGAGTGCCAGTGACGCCCAAACCGACCTCGCCCCTGAGTTTGAATTTCAGCGCAACAAATATCTACATTATTTGAAGGAGGCAAATCTTTAAGATAGCGATTTGTAGAATCAATGGAGGTAACTACATGCACTTTGAATGGAGTCAATTGTGATTGCAACGTGAGATGCTCCATAATGTGTTCTTTCTTTAACAAAATAAGTGGGTAGGGGAGCTGATAACCTTGATGTCTTATCCTTTCGACAGGGATCCCTGACTCAATTAATTGATTAATTTGTTTCCAAATTGCCGAGCGCGTAATACCTATAGCTGCTCCCAATTCAGAACCACTATGGCAGCGTCCATCGCCAAGTAACTGTAATAATGTGAGTTGTGAAGGAGTGAAGTGCATTGATGTAAACCTAAAAAATCAAGTTGTTATTTTGCTCTAGATGAATAAATCCATGTCTTATCTCCCTTATAGTAGGATGATGACATAACGCTCCACTGCAAGCGACTTCAGGCATGAAAGAGCGTAATTGCCAAGTCATGTTATGCAATGGATCATTCACCAATTGCTTGGTTGGCATGGATATGGGAACACTAAAATGTTTAGTCGGATATGAAAGGCCTAAGCCACAAGCTTTAATAAAGGCTTCTTTTTGTGCCCAAACATGAAAGAAAATAGCAGGTTTTAGAGCAAGAGGTACTTTAATAAATTCTTCATATTCCTGATCAGAAAATAAATTTTTCGCAATCCCTTCATAGGGTCGAGCGGAATATTTTTCTATGTCTACGCCCATGGGAAAGTTTTTTCCTACTGCAAGTAATGCCAAATCCCCAGTATGACTGATGTTAAATTGCAGCTTTGTTGCATTAATGACATCGGGTTTTCCATGAGCATTATAGGTAAATTCCAGTTGGTCCGGTGACGTATTTAGATAATTTGCCAATATGACTCTCATCGTTGCTCTGGCGGTAGAGAAACGCCGTTTGTGTCTGCTGAAATAAAATCGTTCTGCACGCGCCTGCTCATCACGATTTAAGAGTTCGTATGCATTTTTAAATTCATGTGCTAAAGAAAATTGCCAAAGATCAATTCGAGCTTCGTTTAAGACGCAGTTTTCTGTATTTAAAGGGTTGAATCCAGTAATGATCATATGCTTTGTTTGAATCTGGCATCAATTGTCGGTTAAGGTTATCATATACCATGATATTTAATTCACCAAAGAGTATTCAATGAGCCGACAATTTTTGGATTTTGAGCAACCCATCGAAGAGTTGAATCAAAAAATTGAAGCACTTCGCATGATAGGTCATGATAACGAAGTGAATTTAAGTGATGAAATAGCGCGACTTCAAGCAAAATGTTCTGAACTAACCTCACAAGTTTTTTCAAACCTGGAGCCTTGGCAAGTTGCACAAATGGCAAGGCATCCGCTGAGACCACAAACTACAGATTATATCGAACGTATTTTTACTGACTTCCAGGAACTGCACGGTGATAGAAGTTGTTCTTCAGCCCCTGCAATTATTGGCGGCTTGGCGCGTTTGAATGGTGAGCCGGTGATGGTACTTGGTCATCAGAAAGGTAAACGAACTAAAGAAAAGGTATACCGTAATTTTGGTATGGCTCGCCCAGAGGAGTATCGAAAAGCCTTACGTTTGATGAATATGGCTGAAAAATTCAAATTACCTGTGTTTACATTTATTGATACAGCTGGAGCATATCCTGGGATTGGTGCTGAGGAACGCAATCAATCTGAAGCAATTGCTCGAAATCTGTTTGTGATGTCACGTCTTAAAACGCCAATTATCTGTGTGGTAACTGGTGAAGCAGGATCTGGAGGTGCATTAGCAATTGGGGTTGGTGATCGAATATTAATGCTCCAATTTGGCATTTACTCAGTAATTTCCCCTGAGGGGTGTGCTTCGATTCTTTGGAAAGATGCATCTAAAGCTAGTGAAGCTGCACGTGCGATGAGGATCACAGCAGATAAGATTCTGGAAAATAAGTTAATTGATATGATAGTTCCTGAACCATTAGGTGGGGCTCATCGTAATGTTGATGACATGGCTGCACGATTAAAAGATATTTTAGTTAGCGAATTACGTACTCTAAAGAAATTAACTTTAGAGCAGTTGGTCGAAAATCGATACCAAAAATTTATGGCTATGGGGGCAACAGATTAAACCTTTATTAAGTGCCGAGTGGTTTTCTCGCCTAAGTCATTTTAATAAATTAATTGTAGGTTTTAGTGGTGGGCTTGACTCAACAGTGCTCTTGCATGTTCTTGCTTCCCACCCGGCTTTACTTGCTAAATTGGTCGCAGTGCATGTTAATCATGGTATTAGTGCTAATGCATCTCTTTGGCAAGTACACTGCCAACAGTTTTGCCAGGATTTAAGCATTTCTTTAATTACCCAGTCAGTGCAATTTGATCGTTCTGCTAATGTTGAAGAAGGTGCGCGTATTGCACGTTATGCCGTTTTTTCTTCTCTGATGGCGGAACAAGATTGCTTGATTTTAGGGCATCATCTAGACGATCAAGCAGAAACAGTACTTTTACAACTATTTAGAGGGGCTGGAATAGACGGGTTGGCCGCTATGTCTGATTTTAGTCAACTTGAAATAGGAACAATTGCCAGACCTTTTTTAAACCATTCCCGTGAGCAATTGAAACATTATGCTGATGTGCATCAATTAAGTTGGATTGAAGATGAGAGCAATCAAGATATCAGCTATTCCCGCAATTATCTTCGTCAGCAAATAATACCTTTGTTGCAAAGAAAATGGCCTGGAGTTGTCGGTAATATTGCAAGAACAGCGCTTCATTGCCAACAGGCGAAACGAAATCTAGACATACTGGCATCTCAAGATATGGTTTTGGAAGATAATAAGGAAGCATTAACAAATAATATTTTATTTATCAGTCCATTAAACAAACTCAGCCGTGATCGTATTGCGAATGTACTTAGAGTCTGGTTGAAGAATAATCAGGTCCAATTACCTTCAACGGCTACTTTTGGGCGATTGATTGATGAAGTAATCTTCGCAGGTCTAGATGCGGTACCAGAAGTGAGTTGGGGGGAAGTAACAGTACGTCGTTATCAAAAATATTTATATTTAGATAAAAAAAACATAGGTACCTTGATTTCATCTGTTGAATGGTCTTCATTTCCTTTGCCTTTACTGCTCCCTGATGTCGGCATTAATTTATTGGCGAAAAAAAACAGGCAGGGATTGGTGATTCCTCCAGATACAAAAATATTTGTCCGATTTAGACAAGGAGGTGAAGAGTTTTTTTGGCATGGTCAGACCAAACGGTTAAAAAAACTATTCCAGGAATGGGGGATTCCACCTTGGTTGAGAGAGCAAGTTCCCTTGGTTTATTTTAATGATAAACTCGCAGCGGTAGTCGGTTATGCAATGAGTGATTTATTTTTTTCTAAAGAACATCCTGACGCTTGGATTTTTATTAATTGATATCATTGTGTCTGGGGGGAATAGAGACTTGAGTTGATTTGCCTCCAGCCTCTATTGGGGATCCAAATTAGAAGCCTAGACGACCATTTTCTATATCAAATCGTTCATTTGGGGCAAAGTCAGTATCTCGTTCATATGCGATTTCCATTGCATTATTCACATTGTCCCTAATCTCTTGTGCACTCTTTGCCAAGCCATTTTGCTTGAAGAAGAGATATTGAGATAAAACGTGTCGTGCTGTTGGACTTTGTGCTAATTTTTTTTGAGTTTCGGAAATAAGATCAAGTTCTCCATCTTCGTTCATCCACTCGTGTGCTTTAACTTTCATTACTCACCTCTGTTTTAAAAAAGAACGCCATGATACATGATAAAGCACAAAACTCAAGTATCAATCAATTGAAATTTATATAAAATTTTGCTTGCGTTTAAAAAAATATTTCGATTTTTATTAATCTCATTTAGATTAATAAAATAAATAAAATCTCAAAGTGTTCACCATGAAAAGCATCTCGGAAATTAAAGAACTGCTAGTCCTTTGTGATACCCCAGCCAATATTTCAGCAGACCTTATGGCATTTTTCTTATATTTAAAAGAAATGAAACGTGAAAAAAATTATAAATTTAAAGCATTCGCAATGTGCAGCGATGAGATAGATTTATTACACGAACTCATTGAGCATATGATTGAATATTGCAACAAAGATCTACGATTTCAAATCGCTATTTCAAAATGGGATGGAAGTGAGCAATTAAATCATTGGTCTTTTTTAGAGTTTAATTTTAAGAGAACCAATAGTTCTCGCACATTGGATATTCTGATTTGTGATCCATTGGGTTTCGAGCAGTCGCTGGTTTTAACTAATTTATTAAGCAGCAAGATGAGATTTGGTAATTTAAGTAAAAAATGCTCACTGACAGTCTATATCCCTACAGATATTTTGCAAATTAAAGGTCGTATCTGTGCTTATTTTGTTACCGATAGCATTTCGATGTTATCGAATCAAGATAGGTACTGTCCAATTTATGATTATATGAACTCCCATCAGCAAAAGGAAAAAAATCGATTAGCAGTTGATACGTTGAACCGTTTTCGCATGTCTATGGTGTGTTGTTATATGGAAGATGAGCTTGATAGTATGTATCAGTTTAATATGGTTATTAGTTCTTTGCCTGTTCGGCTTTTACGCACGAAACAATTGATTAGTGATTTAGAACGTGAAGTTCGAGACTCTGAGTTTAAAGAAGAAATTGTGAACGGCAAAGGGGAGACAGCATGGGGATCTATTGATAGAAACTTATTCTTTGTTAAAGATCGCCAGAGCGAAGAGCAACATAGAAATATGAGGGTTAATAAAAAAATGGAGAAGTTGGTAGGAATGGCTAGTGAAGCATCCTCTTCATTAAGTTCCTCAGAGGATGTTCAACTGATTAATGAAGGAATACAAAAACATCGTATATCCGGTCTAGAAAAACTAATCAAACAACACAGTGATCAATGTGCTTTAAGTTGTTCTTAGCACTCCGGTAAATTCACTGCCAAACCTCCCATAGAGGTTTCCTTATAAATGCTTTGCATGTCCATGCCAGTTTGTTTCATAGTTTTGATTACTTTATCTAAAGAAATTTGATGTTGACCATCACCAATAAGAGCCATTCGCGTTGCATTCACTGCTTTTACTGCACCCATAGCGTTCCGTTCAATACAAGGTATTTGTACCAAGCCTAATACTGGATCACAGGTCATACCTAAATGATGCTCCATAGCAATTTCTGCTGCATTTTCTACTTGAGCTACAGTTCCACCAAGAACAGCAGTAAGACCTGCTGCAGCCATTGAAGAGGCAACACCCACTTCACCTTGGCATCCTACTTCAGCGCCAGAAATGGATGCGCCTTTTTTATAAAGTATGCCTATCGCTGCGGCAGTTAGGAAATAAGTGTATATATCTTCATGGTTCATTTTATCGTGTGCGCGTTGACAATATTTAAGCACGGCTGGAATAATGCCCGCGGCACCATTGGTAGGTGCAGTAACGATACGCCCGCCTGCTGCATTTTCCTCGTTCACGGCCATGGCATAAAGATTTAACAAGTTCATGATATCTGATTGTTCAAAAACGCTTTTCACTCCTTTTTCGCTCATAAGCTTTTTATATAAATCAGGTGCACGTCTTTTTAAATTGAGCCCTCCAGGTAATATACCTTCATGTTGGCATCCATTGGAAATGCAATCATCCATCACTTTAGCAATTGCTAAAATACCGGTATGGATTTCTTCTGTGCTACGCCAGGTTCTTTCATTAATAAGCATTAATTCAGCGATGCTTAAATTATTTTTCTGGCACAGTTCCAAGAGTTGGGTTGCTGTAGAAAAAGGATATGGAGGTGGGTTCGTTTCTTCGGTAGCTTTGGAAAAATCTTCTTCAGTAGTGATAAATCCACCACCAATTGAGTAATAAACTTGTGCAATTAATAAATTATCTTGAGCATCAAAAACAGAAAAACGCATACCATTTGAATGTTTGGGCAATAGCTCTTTTTGCAAAAAGAGAAAATCAGTGGATTCGTTAAATTTAATGTCCTTTTTGCCTGCCAGATTTAGTGTATGAGAACTGAGTATTTCATGCATACGAGGTACCATAGATTCAGGAGCTACAGTCTCGGGTGTTTTATTCTCCAACCCATTTAAAATCGCTTTATCGGTGCCATGGCCTTTTCCGGTTAAAGCAAGTGAACCATAAAGTTCTATTTTTACTCGCTGAACCTCATTCATAAATTGTTTGTCTTCAAGTAATGTTAAAAAGGCATTAGCAGCAAGCATAGGACCTACAGTATGGGAGCTTGACGGGCCGATTCCAATGGAAAATAAATCAAATACACTGATGTTCATGTGTGTTCATCTCTAGTTACAATTAGTGCAAAGTGTAGAGGGATCTTAATTATTTGTCTATTTTAATTATAGTGAACTATTGACTTTGGGATTTGTCATGTATTTCTGGTTGTGTATTTCTGGCTGTGACTCATTCCATGAAGGGATATGTATTAAGATTATCTAATGCACTGAACTTTATAATATAGTTACAATTAATCGTGCTTAAATGCTGGTAATTTCATGTGATTTTAGGCAGAATTATGTTGCATTTTAGTTAGAATGCAATATCTTTCTATATAAAAATGGGAAGATATGCAAAATAGAAAGACTACAAGGGGATTCTTTATGAAGATGAAATTGGTCACTGCAGCCATTATGGGGCTGGCAATGTCTACTGCAATGGCTGCTACTGATGCTACATCGCTTGTTACGGATAAAGATAAATTATCTTATAGTATTGGTGCTGATTTAGGAAAAAATTTCAAAAATCAAGGTATTGATATTAATCCGGAAGCATTGGCTAAAGGAATGCAAGATGGTATGTCTGGTGCCCAATTGATTTTGACCGAACAACAAATGAAAGATGTTCTGAATAAATTTCAGAAAGATCTGATGGCAAAACGCAGTGCGGAGTTTAATAAAAAAGCTGAAGAGAACAAATCTAAAGGCGATGCCTTTTTGTCAGCTAACAAGTCAAAATCTGGTGTAGTTGTATTGCCAAGTGGTTTGCAATATAAAGTTATTGAAGCAGGTACAGGTAATAAGCCTGGTAAATCTGATACAGTAACTGTTGAATACACAGGTACATTAATTGATGGTACTGTATTTGATAGCACTGAAAAAACAGGAAAACCCGCTACATTCCAAGTATCACAAGTAATTCCTGGTTGGACAGAAGCATTGCAATTAATGCCTGCTGGATCTACATGGGAAATTTATGTGCCTTCAGACTTGGCTTATGGTCCACGTAGTGTAGGTGGTCCTATAGGTCCAAATGAAACTTTGATTTTCAAAATTCATTTGATCTCTGTGAAAAAAGCCTAATCAATGAAGAAGGGATTTCCCTCCTTATCATATCCTACTCCTAAAAACAGGAGTAGGATTCTCCCTTAGAGAAGAATTCTACTGCCATTACGAGATCTGCAAGATGAATAAGCGCCTATTTATTGTTTTTATTTTAGGTTTTTCCTCTGGCTTACCAATGGCATTAATCAGCAGTACCTTGCAAGCATGGTTTGCATACAGTGGAATGTCAGTCTTTGCAACTGGAACGTTAAGCCTTATTAGTTTGCCCTATGCCTATCGTATTTTTTGGGGACCTGTTCTGGATCGATATTCTTTATTCAGTATGGGTAAAAGACGAAGTTGGATATTAAGCATGCAATGTTTATTGCTGCTTGGATTTAACTTGATGGCCTGGTTTACTCCAGAACAATATCCTAAATTGATGGCTTTCCTTGCTTTAATATTAGCTTGTTTTTCTGCCACTCAAGATATCGCAATCGATGCGCATCGAGCAGAATATTTACCAGATAGTGAACATGGCTTAGGTGCTTCTCTAGCGGTATTAGGGTACCGGATTGCATTATTGTTATCAGGTGGTTTGGCTTTGGTTATGGCGCAGAAATTCGGCTGGGCATTTACCTATCGTTTTATGGGTATTATGATGGTTGCGGGCATATTTGCTGTCATCTTTAGTCAAGAGCCTAGTGTTGAAATCCAGGAAAAGAATAATTTTGCTTTATCTTATTTAGCTCCGATTAAGGAATTGATATTACGTCCAGGAGTAGTTCCGCTTTTGCTGTTTATTTTTTGTTATAAGTTGGGTGAAGCATTTACAACCACTACAAGTGGAATTGTTATGCCTTTTTTAATTCAAGGACTTGGTTTTTCTTTAGAGACCATTGGTTACATCAATAAAATGTTAGGAGTTGGCGCCATCTTGCTTGGAGGTTTGTGTGCAGGGTTTTTATTGATGCGTCTTTCTTTATATCGTTCATTACTTTTCTTTGGCTTGTTGCAAGCATTGACCAATGTTCTATTTCTTGTTTTAGCCATAATAGGAAAGAACGTTACATTATTAGCGATCGCGGTATTTTTTGATAATTTCGCAGCAGGAATGGGGTCTACAGCCTTGGTTGCTTTATTTATGCGTTTGGTTGACAAACAATATACTGGAACTCAATTTTCGATGCTCGTGGCTTTATCGACGATCCCTCGCATTATTTCCGGACCTGTCGCTGCGAGCATTCAAATGGCAATAGGGTGGGTTGGTTTGTATCAACTTTCTATTTTATTTGCTTTAGCATTTATACCCTTTTTGATTTTGATCAAAGAGCAAACTAAAGAAAATCGACAAGACCTAAATGCTGTAGAAAAAGAAGGTCAATTAAATCCAATACAGTGATGCAGTTGGATTACATGTATTTTTTATTTAATTTGATTACAATTCCACTGACCCCAATTAACAGTAGTCCAATTATAATCAACGTAATTGGCCAGCCTATAGCGTGGGGGAAATGCTGGCTCGAGAAATATAAAATAAAGCACAGAGTAGCCACGCTGGCATTGATAAGTAAGATGCGACTGCTTTCTATAATCGCCATATATATTAAACCACAAGCTAATCCCAAATAGAGTATTTCATAGTACTGATTTTTAACGATGTCGAAGGTTACTAAAAGCAGGACTAATGATGATATAAAAAAGAGTAATCCCGTGATACTTTGGTATTTTGAGTGATTTATAAACGAGCTTACAGCGAGTAAGGAACTGCTGAGAGTAAACCATTTTAAGCGCTCGGATATACCAAGTAATTCAAATACTGCCAGGAAAAACGAATAACAGAAAAATAAAGTAATAAAGGCCAGTGTCGTATGCCTGTTGCTCATAAATGCAATACCATATTGTAAAAAGAGAATGAGGCTGACTACGAGTACCCCCCAAGTAGGCATCAATATGGAAGTATATTGCGACAATAGCGTAAGCAAGCCATCTGCTTCAAGAATTGCAGCAACAGGAAATAATGGGGCTGTGATTTTATAGTGCTTTTCTTGGTAATAAAGACCTAGCAGGAAGAACAAAAATCCAAAACCCAAGTTTAAAATAATGCGGCTATTACCGGCTGTATAAGCAAAAAGAATCCATCCAAATACAAATGTAGTGACTGTAAGAATAAGGGCTTTGTCGGATAAAATAGCAAAGCGTTGATGAATGAAGTAAATAATCGCTATGATTAATATCCACCATATGGGGAGTATCAAATTATATTCTTGCAATAAGATTACTAGTCCTGTTGGTTCAAGAAATAGGGCAATCAAAAATAAAGGTGTCGAAGCTTTTAGATAATTAGGATGTTTCAAGCATAGAAATGCCAAAATAAATGATGAAAAACCAAACCCCAGAGTTAAGGTAACTCGTTCATAGATATTAAAGTCTTGCCATCTCATGACAATCAAAGCACAAATGCCTGCAAAGATGAGTATACCGCCTATATAGCTATAGAGTTTATTCAACCAATTTGTTTGATCTGCAGAGCGTATAACTTGAGCTGGTTTTAATGCTAAAGCTATTTCACTAATGTTGATTTGATAACGTTTGGCGAGTTCAACAATTTTTTGTAATGCGTCTTCTTTATTCATGGCTTAACCCAACCAATAAATTGGACATTATTAGGTGTAACATAACGTCCTGTACCCAGGTTGGATAGTTTAACGCAGGTGGCGCTTTTTTTGAGACAGATCCCGTTATTTCCATAAATACTTCCTCGAAAAAGCTCTGCCAGTAATCCTGTATTAAAATTATTATTATCTGTATACAAAACATAGCCGTCAGGAGATTCTAGTTCAGTATCCAGTTTAAATTGCTTGGCTGACTCTACCATTTCCTCTTTAAAGTTTGAGTTATTGCTAAAACTTGGAATATCTAAAGGTAGTTCCCGTACTTTCTGTGTTTTAGCATCAAATAAATAAAGTTTTTTCATTCCCCAATAGGAGTTATTTTGCACTTTGCTATATTGAGCGACCAATCGATTATTTTTAACGACTAAATTAACTCGCAGAGGAAAAGAGGGGGATGAGGAATCCAAAATCGAAAATAGCAGGCTATAACGCGGTGGAGCCGTTTTAAAAAAAGGAATGTTTGCAATAACAAAAACAAGTATGAGTAGAATTGGCAATGACAGTCCAGCTAGCAAGGTCAGATGACTTTTTATCCACTTGGTCGACATCACAATTCCTTAGCTCACATTGTGCTTCTTTATAGTATAGGCAGATTTTATTTTTATGATTTAAAACAGATAATCAAAAAATTGAAGATTGTCGGTCAATGCCGAGAAAGCCTGCTTTTTTAATTTGTTTGGCTCTACCCCAAAAAAGGGGGCATTTTAATCAAGTTAGTCTAGACTAACCCATTGATTTGACGGTCAAAAGGAAGATTAAAATGCCCAAGAAAGATTGTATCCTAAATTTACCGGGAT
>NZ_RZGX01000026.1:0-41096 GCF_003990155.1 Legionella qingyii | reverse complement strand
GGAAACGTAGGTGCCTGATTTTTATCACTTCTTATTTAAAGTGTCTATTTAAAATTCAATAAACATCTAGGAATTCTCATATCAATCTGTTCTATTCTTAAACTTTGATGAAATCGCCCTGCCCCTGTTTAGGGCAGCATGGTTATCGCTAGTTTTTATGTAGTAAATTCATTGGGTTAAAAAAGATATAATATAGTTTTTATTGACAGAGTAATCGATTCTTTGTACTCTTTTTAATCTCGTTTGACATTATTTAGTACCTTATTTGAGGATTATAATGGGTGTTGCTCCTAAAGTAATATATGTAAAACACAATAGTGTTGAGCCTGAATTTTATACATTTGTTGATGCAGTGTATAACAATTTCTACGAAAAAGCAGAGGAGATGCTTAAAGTATACCCAGATTTCATTAACACAATTATCACCCCCACAAATCAATCTCCTTTATCCTCGGTTTTATCTAAGAAAACAATTGATTACACGATGCTAAACATTCTCGTAAAACATGGTGTTGAATTTACTTATCCTATTAATACAATGGGAGATTTTGCTTTAGATCTCGCCTGTAGAACGAGGGATTTGCAGTTGATTAGCTATTTAGTCGCTCATGATGTCTCAATTTCAGAAGCTGCTATTCACAAATTATTATTTAAAGCTAAAGACATCAAAACTCTTAATACTAAAGATATTAAGATGCTTCTTAGCATAATTCATCAATTAGGAGGATTGGCTGAAGTTGGCGAAATGATAGATGACCAAGGTCGTACTTTTAAAGCTAAAGCAGAGCGAATAAATCTAAGCAATGACTCATATGGAACGTTGCGTTACAATCTATGGAATTTACTGAATTTAGCTGAAAATCAAGAGCCAGATAAGGCTGAACGAAATGATGCAAATAAAATATTAGATGAAGAACTAGCATTAATTACCCATCGCTATTATGAGAAAGAGAATACTGATTTTTCTTTAGGAAATTCAATAACCTCTTTATTTGGAGCAGGAGGTATGCCAATAGAATTTCCTGACGACTCTGTCTATGAATATCAACAGAAGCCTTTAAATCAAAAATAAGTATAATTTAATTATACTTGGTGACAAAAACAAATATCTATTTTTGTCCGCAAAATAAGCATTTTTATAATCTTATGATAAACTGCACTTTCTTTTACTTTTATAGAAATCCTTATGTTTGAAATATATAAAGATAATCACTTTATTATGTGCTATGAAAACCTAAACAATAGTTCTGGATTCACTCATTCACTCTCTATAAAGAACTTAATAACAAACAAGACCACAGGAATGTGGGTAGATCCGACTCACACAAGTACGGATGCGAAACTTCTGGATAAAATTCTACGATTACAACTATTGAAACAAACCCTTACTCAGGATGCATATGAACATGAAGTGGCTTGCTTTATAGAACGACTCATAGAAAATGGTGGTTATACTTGTCTTGAGATTTCAAGTTTAATGAAAGACGCATTAAGGCATCATAAAGACCCTCAGCATTTGTTTGAAACCATTAAAAACGTAGATGTTTCATACATTCGCAATGAAGATATTGATAGGTTCCATAATATTCAAGAAATGAAAAATTCTGTTGCAGAATTTATAAAAACTCTTACCGAATTCATCGGTAATCTTTTGTCTGTACCATCTGATACTTTAGTAACATCAATATTAGTAAAATTTAATATTTATCAAAATCCTATTGCTGATGATGAGCCAAATGGACCAATAAATATAAAATCTTCAATTATTTAAAATCTTCTTCTAGACGAGGAGGGCCGGGGTATTGCCCCCTCTTGTTTGATAACCATAACGCACTAGCTTATCCTTGAATCGCTATTAGAATGCAAATGGCTGATGCCTAATTACTACCTAAGAAGTGGTGTTATAGTTTCTTTTGAATCATTGCTCTCTATTTCAGGGCTTTCAGAATTCCCTATGTCTAGAGTAAAACTCTTAGAACATTTATTTGCTTGGGTTATGGTATCTGATAATGCTGTGAGTGGCGGAGCGTCCATATTCTCATGATCTTGTAGTGCGTGTTCATTTTTTCCGGCTTTATTTGCTGGTTCTACACGTGCATTTTCCCCTTTGCGTTGCCCAATATCATCTCCATATAGATCTTTTGATATTTGATTCAAGAACTTTGCGAGCATACTATCTTGATAAGTTCTACTTCCGGGATATTTTTCTTCAACTGCCCCAATTCCACCAGCTCGAATCGTTGCCAACATATCTTTGCTAAAATCATTTTTATTTATATTTAGATGAGAAATGTCATGAAAAGTATCTGAAGCAGAGCCTCGCCCTATACTGTAAGCGAGCATCTTGCCAGATGGATCATAAACTAGAACTGCAACAATTAGTTCAGGCTCTTCTTCTTCCTCTTCCTTTTTTTGAGGTTTATTTATAAACATTGTATCTTCAAGTGCTTCCTTTTCTGAATTCTCATCATTTTCCAAATTATTTATCAAATCTTTTTTAATTTCTTCTTCTCTTTCAATGATTAGAATTTCCGCTAATTGATCCTCTTTGTCTAAACTAACGATCATCTGAATATAAGCCGCTTCCTTGTTGTTTTTTTCTAAATTCTCTTGTTCTAAGTGTGGGTTGGACATAACAATGGCTCTCGGTGAATAAAAAACAAATATTATGTATTATAATAGGTCAAATTGAGTTTATTGTCTAAAACTAGAAAAGGGACCCTATGTTGTTAAGGCCTATCGCGCCAATAAAATTGAGAAAATAGGGCTCTTTAAAAGTAATGAGTTATAATCGTTTGGATTATTTATAGCGGTTTTAGCTGTATTGATTTATTTGATTACTCGTGATGAATGAGTCACATGTTATTTTTGTAGTTTTGTAGCCAGGGCTCCATGATACGGAGCCCACGAACTCAGGATTTAAACTCTCATGGGTTTATATTTTCATTGATGATCTTAGTGTGGAGGCGATTAAAGTTTCTAATACATTTTTTTTACCCATATCTGCAGCTAATGTTATAGCCGACATCATGTCACTATCAGCCAAACATGGATTAGCTCCATTACTTAGAAGAATTTCAATCAAATCCATGTCGTTATCAGGATAAAGTTTTACTACTTCGTTTAGAAATAGAGTATGTTTATTTGTTTTTTGGTATTGAAGAGGGGAGTTAATTAATTCTTCAAACTGATATTCAAAAATATCAATAAGCTCTTTAATTATTTTTTCGGCTGATTGCAACCGACCACATTTCATATAAGTAATTGCCTTGACTAGATCTTCAGGTATATCTTCTTTAAAAGAAGACGGATTTGTTCTGGATATTCTGATTTTACTGAACATTATTATAACCTCATATTATTTTTGTTAATGATTATAAGAACATCCAAATTGTATCGATGGTTTTAATCTCAATGTCCGAGAATATAAACCCAATCATCTTCCTTTTGGGACATGGATCTTAAAGTGCTAAAATCTAAACAGCAAGTACTTAATAAAAATATCTATGTGGTGAAATTTGAGCCGCCCAGCCGACAACTATCTATCTACCTTCCTATACAAATAAATCGCTTTTTCACCTGCTGAAATTAAGTAAAACTTAAGTTTATCTGCTATTTTTCGCTCCAAGTAAAGATGAATGAGAAGTGAAACAAATAACATTAAAATAGCGATCGAGATTAAAAGAAAAGGCCTTTGAGTTGACCCGGAAAAGAAATCATATATGTTTTTACCAGCCCGATTGTGCAGTAGATACAATGGATAGGTTATTCCTCCTAATGCCAACACAAATACAGTGTCCCTCATGATAAACTTACGAATAGAAATTAAATAGAACAGGAAGTAAAGACACCATACAACTCCCACAGCAATAAATCTGTCTATCTCAGAAACACCATAATGCAATATAAATCCATCTATTGCCTCCATAGCTCTAAGTGAGGAAATTAAAAGAGTGATGGAGAGGATAATGATATGAAACACTTGATATCCGCCTCGTGTTGCGAGAAAAAAAACAATCCCGGCGATAAAATATGAAGAATATTCAGGTGAAATAAACCAACCTAAGAAGAATGGTTGTTTAAAAAGTAAGAAACTAATGGTTAATATGAGCCATATAGTTATCCAAACCCTATAATATTTTAAAAGGTTACACACCAGCAACACAAAAATAAAGAAATAGAATTTGATTTCTACTCCCAGAGTCCAATAGACCCCATCGATATCTTCAATGCCAAATCGTGTATTAAAAAGAGTAAGATTGGCAAGCCAGTATTTAAAAGTAATTTGACTTGCAGTGCCCTCAAGAATAATTGCTATTAAAGCAGTTATCGATACGCAAACCCAATATGTTGGATATATTCTAGTAATTCTAGAAATACTAAATTGAAAACTAGTGCGCCCAGAAGCAGAAGCAAAAATCACGAAACCACTTATGATGAAGAAAAGGTCAACGCCAAGGTACCCAAATTTAGTGAAATTATATAGACAAGTAGCCAAAGCAGAGTTTTCCGTAGAATTTTCTATATATTTTGCTTGGTAATGATAAATCATGACCGAAAGAGCTGCACAGAAGCGGATTAAATCAATTTCCCCAAATCGTTCTTTCTCGCCAACCATTTCATACTCCGATTTAACCATCCAATTTAAATGCTAAGCTGGCTTTGCTGCATAACTATCGGTCCATTTATCTGTCACTAATTTTAGATGTATCGCTAGCTTTATTAGCGATATCATTTTATTGACTATACTACAACCTATATAGGTTTTCTGCTTTTTTCTTAATATCCTTTGAATGCATCAAACCTCCAATTCGACAGGCTTCGGCTAAAGGTAATTTAGAAGAGACGATAAAATTAATAGACATCGTTAAAAAAACAGGGGGCATTGATGCGGCAGGACTTAGCAGCAAACAAACAGCTTTACATCGTGCAGCTGAAAAGCAATATGATGTAATCAGTAATTTACTTTTACGAGCGGGTGCTAATCCAATATTACAAGATAAAGATGGAAAAACAGCGCTTAATCTTTACTTTGGCAAGATGCCTTATTAATTAGGCAAGGTAAAACTAGCCCGTATTTAAATCGACAGCCAGCAAATACAGAAGAAAACCTAATTAAACATGCTTGTATCGAACTCTCTAAGACGAATAAGTCAAAAGAATATTTTACACTTACACAAGATGGTAATCTTATTTTTGCGGACAACCCAATTGAATTGCCACATTTATCAATGCCATTCCAAGAAAATTTGTTTCAGCAATTTGGCAATTATTAGGCGGTTTTTTAGCCTTATATATTCTCCTTTTTTGAGTGGGTAAGACGCAAACAAAAAAACAGCTGAAATTGCTGGGGCTGGTTCAAAATAGAGGCGCAGTAGATGGGAGGGGACATTTAAAGGCCATAGTTAATACACAGGCGTTGTTATTTTTACATCACAGCGCAAGTCAAATCCGCATATCTTAAGTCTGATTATTTTGATAATCAGACCTAATTAGATTTCCGTTCACAACGTTAGATATATGCAATATATTTAGCCATTATCGTTGGAGCGTAAATAATGAAAGTACAGAAAATCAAATTAAGTCCTTGTGATTTCAGTTGGCTGGTTCTTGATGACAATCATTTGCCGATTAAACCAATTACAGATTTCATTCGATATCTTAATAATGTTGATAAGTCACCGTGTACCGTCCGAAGCTATGCTAACCATCTGAAGCTGTTTTGGGAGTTCTTGTCAGAAAAGCAAATACAATGGTCTAGAATAAACTTGGCAAACTTAGCCAGTTTTGTTGGCTGGCTAAGGAATATCAATAGCACCAACCAGGTAATTGACCTTCACGTCAAATATCGCATTGATAATCTCAACGAAGTAAGAAACAAAACAGGCTTAATGAATATGTATTCATTAACTTTAATTCCTATGAGCCGCTCCGTTATTCAGCAGTCAAAAAACTATTTAGTATTCTCAGTGAAAAATGTAGCTTTTATATTCGTCCACACATGCTTCGTCATACGCATGCTTCATCGTTGATTAATGCTGGCTGGGATATGGCGTTGGTACAACAACGATTAGGTCATGCAAGCATACAAACAACAATAAACACTTATACGCATATTGATAATAAGGCTATGAAACAAGCCTTTAAGCACTATATCTCCACTCAGGAGAATGGCCAATGAAAGCAATAGCATATAATCCATGTAACCAATCAGAATATGACGCCCTACTTGATAAAGATGTTTGGCTGGCTAGTGATGTAGGATTAAGCCCTGCTGCATGCCAAGGAGCATATTATTTACCATTTTCAAATGTTACTACTACGTGGTTAAAAAAAGCAGCCATGAAATTCGTACGTTTACAGGCAGCAACGAGAAGCTTTTCAACTTGTAGAGGATATATAAGAAGTTTTAATCATCTGGATTCTTACCTCCAAACACTGGAAATTAGCTTAGCCCCTAATAATATCAACCGAGCACTTATAGTTGATTTTATTCGGTTTCTATCATTAAAAGGTTTAAGCCCCATGACCAGAGGCATAACATTAATAAACATCAGGCTATTTTATCAGGTTGCCTTACAAGAGGAATGGCTAAACTGGCCAGCAAAGCCTATCATATTTGATTCAGATCTTCCTCGACGCACGATAATTGTCCCACGGTACATCAGCAATGAGGTGCTGGTTCAGTTAAAAATGCATCTTAATGGATTAACTGATTGGATGCAGCGCTTTGTTATCATTTTGATGGAAACTGGCAGGCGAATTAGTGAAGTTTGCCATCTCAATTTTAACTGTCTGGAAAAAGATAATGATGGTGATTGGTTTCTTAGAGTAAATGAAAATAAACTTAAAAGGGTTCGCTTAATTCCTATCTCTAAAGCTTGCGTTGATGCTGTTATGGCCCAGCAAGAATACTTGAGACAAACAGCCTCCAGATTGCAGTTTCTTTTCCCAGGATGCGTCGTATCAAAATCCCCTACTGTCTCAGCGCCCCATATTAACAGAGTTTTAAACAAGCTTGCCGTTGAAAAGAATATTATTGATACCAACGGGGTGGTATGGAAGTTCTCTTCACATCAATTTAGGCACACGATAGGTACCCAGATGATAAATTCTGGTGTGCCACAGGTAATGGTTCAACATTATCTTGGCCATGAGTCACCTGAGATGACTGCACGCTATGCCCATATTCATAATGAAACTATGAAGGCTGCTTTTACTGATTATCAGGAGAAGCTTATAGATATCCAAGGCAAGGTTAAATCCTCCGACGATCAGATTAATGCGCGTTGGCTTAAGAAAAATATTATGACCCAAGCCCTGCCCAATGGCTTATGCGCCCTTCCTCTCACCCAACAAAAATGCCCCCATGCTAATGCCTGTTTAACCTGCGCACACTTTAGAACATCAAAGCAGTATCTTAAACAGCATAAATCCCAGCTGGACGAAACTGCTAAAGTCATTGAAAATGCAAAACAAAATGGCTGGCAACGAATTGTTGAGATGAATACTGAAGTAGCCAGCAACTTAAAGTTAATTATTAGTACATTGGAAAATTAAAGCGATGAATAAAGGCACAGAAAATCAAATTAAGGCTCTAAAGGAAGCAGCACGTGGAAAACGGGCTGCTACTATTGAACGGGTTTTAGTAGCTTTAAAAGCTATGGAAGAACAATCATTACCTATTAATTTTGAATCAGTTGCAAGTTTTGCTAAGGTTTCAAAAACCTGGTTGTATGCATCTGATGAAATAAAAGAATTAATTATTAAAGCCAAAAATGAAGATGGGTATAATCTTTATATGAAAAACCAAGCTGCCAAATTAATCACTAAAGATAAGGAAATTAGTGTACTCATCAAGCAAAACAAAATGTTGAGGCAGGAAATTGATGAATTAAAAAAACAACTCGAAGTAGCATATGCTGCGCTTTATAAAAAAGAAGATTAGTTCAATTGTAGTACTTTAACCTTGTGTTGATAAAACCACTCTCAATTTATCTCGTAGTTTTATCAACACAGGGTTAACCCTCAATAGTTAGGCCTATCTCAAAATTATATCGGCATATTTTTCTGGTGCCGTTTTTTTATCTAATCCCAAGTCTTCTTTCAAACGAGCTGGTTGATGCTCAGCTGTAAAAAATGAAGCTATAGTATTAGTAAAATATTGGCGGGGCAAATAAGGTTTTCCCAAATGCGAATAAGTTGGTTTGCCTTCCAACACGGCTTGATTCAGTAGCGCACCAGGTACCGCTTGTGCGATTCTATCTGCAGCAGATGCAGCCTCATTCCCCGTAATATTAACCCTTAAAAAAGCACTCTGGTAAATAGGATCATTAATGGTTAATTCAGGTACTTTAATCCGACCCACAATACTATCTGGTAAAATAATTTTAAATTGATCGTTTATCTCAGGATGTTTTCGATAGATCTTTAAAATCTCTGCTAAATAAACATCCAAATTTTGTATGCCGGGATGGAGACCAAGACGAACTTGCATGTTCGGATGCTTTTTTAACTCTGTTAATAAACAATCCAAAAAGCCTGAATCGATTTCAACTGGTTGAGTGGTGCTGCTTATGAATGCTAATGATTTATCTGGTGAAACCCGTAAAGTCTCTTTGAGCTCCTTGGGGCTTTTTGTACTTCCAGAGCCTGGTATATAAGCATTGTCAATACTTAAATGTCCAGTGACGAATAGACTATCACCAGGAACCTGAAAATCTTCTTTAGCTGTGTCCAAAGGGATAGCCCATTTAACATTGGATTTTTTGCCTAAGGAAGATACATGATTCCATAAGCAATGGTTATCTGGCTTGAACATAAACTCATAAGCCATTAATACTGGAATATTGAGAGACTCTGCCAACTGGAATGGAATTTCATTGTTTACAGATGGTACTCCAAAATAGGAATAATCAATCTGTTGGCTTTGAATATATTGCCCTACCATATTAATTTGTTGTTTAGTTAACAACCCTTCAGGAAAGGAGTCTGAGTTAGATTGGAGAATTTCAAGAAGTGATATTTTATTAACTAATGATGATGATTGGAAGCTATCCACACGTTGTTGAGCAGCTTTGGTTAGTGAAATAAGAACGGTTTTTTGTCGGACATCATGCTCTAGAGCATTAATCGTTTTTAAAGCTAAGTCTGTATCACCTACACTACTAACAAAAAATGCTATTTTCATAATACTTCCAATAAGTCGTGGAGCACAAAAAAAGGACATTTTACAATTTTTTACTATGTTATTTCAATAATAAGACTGAATGTTTTACAGTCTAAATTCATTAAGATATATTTTTAATATCTATTGAACTTAAACAAATGTCTGAGATATATTTACTACCTAATCGTTATGAACGTTGTGAACGACATCCTCTTGGTTCTTTTAATATAGATAATCAGACTTAAATTAATTGTAGTATTCATAGTATTCAATGATAGAAATTAAGCGTATATTCGCGTTCTTCATTGAGGTATTTTATGAAAGTCCAAAAAATTAAATTGAGTTCTTATGATGTCACATGGATAGTTCTTGATGACAACCACTTGCCGATTAAACCCATTACCGAGTTTGTTCGCTATCTAAATAATGTAGACAAGTCACCGTGTACAGTGAAAAGCTATGTGTATTGCTTGAAGTTATTTTGGGATTATTTAGCTGATAAACAACTTAATTGGCAAACCATTAACCTTGCAAGCTTAGCTGGATTTGTGGGCTGGTTAAGACAGTCAAAAGAACCAACTCCGATAGTTGATCTACATGAAATCCAAGCGGCAAGAAAACCTGCCACTATAAACGTTATTCTGGGCTGCTTATCTAGTTTTTATCGCTTTCATAACCAACTTGGTAACACAGATGTTAAAGTCACTGAAACAGTAAACTTACCCAATAATCGATATAAAGCACTTTTGCATCATGTTTATAAGAATAAACCTTCACTCTGTCAATCAAACTATTTTTGAACAGTTCTATAGACTCGCTGCATGAGTTCGCCCAAAATAAATTTGGCTTACGCCTGTTGTAAATTTTGCGACAAACCCCTTGGCATACCATAAGGAACTATTATTTAAGACAAAGAATAACTATCTGAATCTTCATCTTCAGAACTAGAGTCAGCTCCATATTCAGATTCGGATGCAGAATTGTCCCTATCAAAATATTCATTCAAACATAAGTTAAATAAACATCGTTCTGAATAAGACAGATTTTGGTGAATGTAATCAAAATCAACACCGTCCTCATCAGCATACTTTAAGATTAAATCAGGCACATCGGGCGCTTCATCCAATACAATGTCAGTCATATCATCAGTAGTTAAACAACGAATATGATTAGCATCTTCTTTATGCAGATTTATCAATTGTTCCAAGGAATAACCTTCGCTAAGTGGTTTTTCCAGGTTATTAAACTCAAACAGGTCAGCCAGCTCGTCGCAATCAAAGGAAGCGATATCATCAATAGAAAGATGCTGATTTTCCAAGAGCTCCAGGAATTGCTCATTGCCAAGAAAATCCAGCATATCAGCAGAAAATGATAAGATTGTTGTTAAAACATCGGCATCATCCTCAATAGCAGCGATCACTTCGTCCTGACAAATGAGACCTAACTGTTCGCTGGTTAAATCAGTTAATTGAGCTAAAGTGACTTCATTTTCAGCGATAGCTGACAACAAACAATCACAATGAATTAATTCTATTTTTTCAAAATCTATAGACTTAAAATCAGTAAGTGAATACCCATTCTTGAGTAATAGTTTAAAATGCCGCTGCACATAACGAATCTTTTTCTCTTCTTCATCAAATACCTCACGGCTGATGGTTTTCAAGACCTTACCCCGGCCATCGGCAATGGTTTTATATAGAGTACGTTCGGCTTCAATAATAGAGGCCAGGCGTTTATTAGCAGTGGTCGGCGTATCAGGCAAATCAAAACTAAAATAGCCGTTTTCATCCCTGTAAATCAAAACACTATTTCGTTCTCTTGCCAAACTTTGCGCCTTATCAACCAGGCGTACCTCATTAAATGCGGATAAATAGTCCCCTAGTGACTTAATTACATTTTTCCGTTCTTCAGTATGAGGAGCATGCTTTTTAAGTGCTTCTTGCACTGCTAGATACATCTCTTTATTAATGCCGTATTTATGATGAAATATCGTTTTATAAGAACCACTAAAGGACGGATATTTGGCTTTGAAATGATAAGCGACTCGATCTTCAGGCATGTAGGCCAAAAAGGATGTTTCACGTTCGGCAACGATTACATTCCCCAAAGTGATCAGCCCCTTTTTAAATAAGGATGTAAGATGCGATGGCTTATGCTGTGCATAATCGCTTAAAGGATGCAAACTCAAATACACTTTACCTGAGTAAGGGCGTTCAGCACGCAAATTCTCTCTCCAGCGCGGACGTAAACGCTCATCTTTATGGCCTTCGTATAATTTTACACCAAACGCATATTTTAATGCATGATTAGGAACATCACTGGTTGAGAGTAAGGGGCGCTCCCTGCTCTCCAGATAACCCGCAAGAATACTGTTTCTTTTTTTCAATTCAGCATCTAGCCAGCTAGGAAATCCATCGTAATCTGCTGAGTATTGTTTTTGTAACAGTAAAAACAGATTTTGATATGCGTACCCATTGAAAGAACAAGGATCGCTTTCCTGCATTTCAATCAATAAGTTTTGTATTACCACAGCAGCTTGGGTTAAATGTACATGAAAATCGGGATTATCTTGCTCTTTATTGAGCATATCACGATACCCTTCTACTCCTTCTGCATTAAAAACTGCACTGGAATATTGCGGTTTCCCCATTTCATCCATTTCACGATGTGCTCGCCGAGCTTCGGCATCCCATCGACTTGTTACGTAATGAATCCCGCGATATTGAGCGACTAGAAACTTGGTATTTAATGATGCTAAAAACTCATCGTTAACTGACTGGCCAGCCTTTAAGCGATCATTAATAGCATTCAAATCGCTTTTGGCTTGTCTTCGCGCGAAATTACTAGGACGTCGGATGTCAGCTCTCAATTTGGGTGTGGTATCGTTCACTTGCTTATGATTTTTGAATGCCGTGAAAAATTTACCTGCTTGAGCAGTATTACGATAAATATTAGCCTGCAGATCTTTCGCTTCACGTTCTTTTTTGGGTGTTTTTATAAACTCTTGTTCCTCGTCACTGTCTGAATCATCAGATAAACATTCACTATAATATGTTTTAGCAAGTGTTTCTTGTTGAGCAAGCAGTCTGCTAAAATAATTCAGCGAACGGTTCTTGCTTTGAGGCCGCAATTTATTGATAGCGGCACGTAAGCTGAGGCAAGGTTCTTCCGTTAAATCATGACGCATCGATTCATAGATGTATTTATCAATTAATGCATAAAGGACGTCATCAGATTTTTCCGAGTGAGGCAAAATATAAAATTCGCCCTTTAAAAATAGATAATGACGTGTAGTCGTTTGCATATCATAATCTTTGACAAACTCCATTTTAAAAGATCGTGGAATGATCTCCCCCTCTTGGGTGCATTTGCTATACAATTCAAGATCTGTTTTATTGAGTAACAGAGAATCTTCAATCTGTTTTTTAATCTCTAAATTAGCCTTTTTTTTATCCTTTGTTTTTAAATCATTCAGATGTTTTAACAGTTTGTTGTATTCCTCTTTTTTTGAGGTATCGTATTTTTTGGTCAGGGATATCAACATGAAAATTGGTACTCTAAGTTTGAATAAGAAAAAAGGAGCGATTGTATTTCATTTAAAAGGCAAATAACAAGCACCTTGATTTCTGATTGATCGCTCAATGACCTTACAGGCAACGAACTAGAGCTTTTGGACTGAAAGATCACCTGGGTATTCCTGGGCGGCGTTTCTACTGGAAATCAAAAGATAAAAGAACCCATAATATTCATTTGTTTGAACAGGGATCAACAGAAATTTTACGTCATATATTTTTTAGGGATTTTATGCGTAAGCATGAAGACTATGCAAAAGCTTATTCTGTTTTAAAATGTTGTCTGGCTGAAGTATTCAATGATGATATAGAAAATTATGTCAATGGCAAAAGTTCTTTTGTACAAATCATTGACTATCAAACAGGTACAGCTCGAGATAAGCAATTAAAAGCGCAGCAATTATTAGTAATTTCTGAAGAGTGATAATTTCCTTTACTTCCTCTTGAGATTTTTGAATCACCTTTTGTAAGTCTTTGCCTGGCATTATTGGGTTGCATGCCTTTATAAGAACAACAAGACCCAATAATTGATAATTGAAAATCAATAGGTTACATGTTAACTCGTTTATTGATGCTCTGCTGAAAATTCACAATGTATCCTATGAACCTGGTATACAAAAGTTTTTCATAGAGGCTAATTCGGAAAATTTGCTTATCACTACTTCTATTTGTTGTAATGATCCGTTTGTATTTGTGGCCCAAATAATAGGTGCAATAATTTCTTTATTTAATTGCTGTAAAAGCTGTGGATTATCAAATAAAGTTTTTAACTCAGATTTATATGTTTGCAAAGCAGTAGATCTATCTGAATAGCCGAGGGTTCTTATGACTTCCTGTTTTAAATTGCTGCCATCATTACTTGCCAATAAACAATAAATAAGCAAATCAGATATAGGTTTATCATGGGCATACTTTTGGAGCAGTCCTCTAAATAGATTAGCGCGGTTTTTTCCTCGATCATAATCAAACCAGAAAGAAAATATATTCATGGTGGACTTATTCCGATTCTTAAGATAGCTTTGAATTGCAGCTAATGTACCATTGGGTGGCGATATTGCTAATTCATATTTTTCTAAGGCCAGAGCTTGTTTATTTAATAGAACCAAACGACAATACAACGTTTGCATTTTATAAGGATTCTTTTTTATTAGCTTATCAAGATTTTCGGTTACTTTATTGAAAACGCTTTCGAGACTAGGATGCAGTTGATGTTGCAAAGATGTGTAATCTTTTTTTATATCCAAAAGTTCTTGATTTACAGCTTTTCTTAATTCTGATTCATTTTTACCATCCATCATCGAGCTTCGACGTATAATTGTATGTTCCATTTTACCTGGGAACTTAGCATAAATGTTTTTAACAACCTCATCTGTTTCATATAATGGTTCTTCTGTAGAACCTATTTGATATACATCTTTTATTTCCTTATTTAAGGAAGCTAACCTTTGAAATAATATATCAATATTAAAATCTATCTCATCAGAATCGATTAATTTATTGACCTCTTCTTGGAAAATGCTTATGGATTTTTTATGGAGTTTAATTAAGGCCTCGAAATCTTTTTGGGGGTTGAATACTATGCCGTGTTGACTTAAATCTTGAGCAGAGAATTCGATTGTATTTAATACGTGATTTGGATACTGATCATCAGGATGAATTGTAATATCTTTCCATAAAATACCATGTCTTGTTTCCCACTCATTATTACGCTCAAAAGTATAAGCAAATGGAGTAGGAATGTTATTCAATAAAATTGGTTTGTCACCGGGAGCGACAGAGGATCTTAGAGGAACATTCTTCTCTTGCAACCTTTGCCAAAGAGTACAAAGTAAGTGCTTTAGCTGGGGTAGCTGACTAACATCGCAGTCATTGAAAAGATAAATACAAACTTCTTTCCCCATTTGATCTCGATCGCATCCTCGTTCATCTCTTGTTCCATAAAGCCAGTTCTTATTTAATGGTTTTTCAAGTTCTTCGGTTCTTCTATATTTCGCTAATCCCGTGACTTTATAATAATTAATTAAAGGATGATTTTTTAAAAGCTGCTCGAGGATATCAAAAACAATATCTGAGTTATTACCACAAGCTAACCATTTAGTATCGATTCCAATACGTAATTGATAGTTAAAAAATTCCCTACTTCTTTTCGTGCCTGCTCGATATATTACATTTCTGTAATCAAAATCAGTTTTTTCTTTTGCCATTTACCGCACCTCTGTAGTCATCACAGGAATTGAGTTTTCAATTAACTCCTGACCTTTCGATTGGTCATCTTTTTTATCTTTTGGAAACATACCATGATGTTTGAGGTAATAAGATTTTACGATGGTTTTTACATAAATACGGAGTTCAGCATCGGCATTTATCGTTTGCCTGTAAACGTCATCTTGGTACAATGAACAAAGGGTTCTAGCCAATTTTTTTGGTTTACCTGATTTCTCTTTATATTCTGGTTTATCTATGTCCTGAGATTCCATGGACTTCATTAGCTCCCTATAACTCATATTTTCACTCAGTTGGTTTTTATAACTATCTGCAGCCAAATGAATAAATTCCTTATGACACCACTCGTAAATAGTAACAAAACCCTCTGAGAGAAATTTTATAGGATAGGAAAAAATGATTAATGGAACAGCTATGAAGAAAGAAACACCACAGGTTAAAAATAGAGTAGCCTGGCTTGTCGTGTCCTTTAGATCAAACAAATAATCTAAAGGTTTCGTAATAATAAAAAGAGGTAAGGCCATCAACAGGCCTATTGTTCCATAAATAATGTTCAGACCTTTGGTAAAATAATCATCTGGAGAATCCCAGCCTATCCAAAAAAACGGATTTGAACCTATATAATTGGAGTAATCATTCAATAAATCAGCTACTTTTTCTATAGAGCGTTTAAGTAAATCGATAAAAGCAACAACAAGCCCTGAAAATAGTCCAATGGACCCACCAAAAAAGATACCTAGATATTCTCCGGGAGATCCAAAAATTTTTCTTAAAAATTTTCCTCCAACAGACTTTCCAAATAAAAATCCTTTCCTAATATAAGATTCAATTCTCATAACCCTCACTCCTAAAAAAGTAATATACAACTTGTATCTGTAGTCGACATTAATTTAGTTATCTGCAAACCTAAAAACTAAAAATATTTTAAAATTTTACTGTTAAAGGATGTCGATTTTCACTTTTTATTTCAGAAGTATTTGTAGCACCTTGAACTTTAAATAATATGACGCCCATGTTAACTCCAATTGCTCAGATGTAGTTAAAAGGAGGCAAGTGAGAAATTCGTTGAAAAGTTCTTTACACGAGTTGCTTCGCCGAATTAAAGTCTCAAGAAAAAGTAATTTACTTTTTCATATTCTTTGCCGCAGCGACAAACCCGTTTAATGATTAAAACTAAGTGATGCACTAGTTCTCTAGCTGTCCATAACGAGAAGATAGGTCGTTAGAAATAGTATACTATTAATATATTAAATTAAAATTAAGTTCACTTATAAAAATTGATAAAAAAATGCAATTTGAAATTACAAGTAACTAAATATTTTCTGCGGTGTGTTTACAAATTGATCCTCACCGCCTAGGCAACTAGGCTTGCTTGAGGCTCCAGGGAAATGTTCAATTGAGAGCAAGTTTTTTCATATAAGTCATCCCAAGCAGGATTCATTTTCTCACTTAAATTTAATTTCCTCTGCCTTTGGTCACGCATGCTTACCGAAAACTCAGAATGTACCGTATTGGGAAATTTTTGTCCTTTCTGGGAAATATGGGTTTATTCCCTACTCTAAAATATATCATTTTATTTTTTGAATATTTAAAATATCAAATCCTTCTATATCTATATTTTGGTGCTATATCCGAAATGGGATTTGGTATTTTTCCGTCCGGTCATATTGGCATTTGTCGATTCCCTTGTGATGGATGCCAAGTGCCTGCTCGTAAGCTCCCACTGTAGATTACAATTATAATATTAATAACAATGGCCAGTTTTCCAGAAGTTCCTTGTTTTACTGACTGTAAACACAATGGCTTAGTAACAGTTTTAGCTGTTTTCCTAGCTACTTTCTTTAGGATTGTAAATTTACTTTTTTGCTCCACAATCGATATTACTGCTTGCTGATGTGATGAGCGTCCGAAAATAATAGAGGAAAAACACGCCTAATTGATTGGGAGATCGATACAATTATCGGAGAGTTTGTAGATCGGCTAGTGACCCCTGATATCAAAAAAATGGAAATGACATATTAATATAATTGATTGGATATACTTTGCTCAAAAAGATTAAAATGGCAACTGAAAAAAATAGAATAGATAATCATCTTAGATTCAGGAGTTTTTTATGGCCCAAATGAAGCACGAATCAGTACAACCCTCAACGCCTGCAGAAGGAATGACGAGTAGCTGGATCACCGTTCGAGTGGTTGACAATGAATATTATAAATATCTAATGATTCTAAATGATAATGATAGAGATGATATCTATATCTCTGCTGAGGATTTTGCTTCTAGACCCTACGAAGCAATTAGCAAAGCGATTGAACAACAGCTGCGAACCCGCCCTCTCTTATTTACTAAGAAAATGGAGAGGACCAGTGTAAAAGGAATGGAAGTAACCTCTACCTCCTTTGATACTTATCTCGCCACCTACCTTGTAGAAGTTCAGATTCCTACTTCAAGGGTAGAAGCAACAAAGAAAAATACGACGACGCTTTATCAAAATGCTTTTGAGCTACCTCAAGGTAGCTCAATTAATCCTGGCCAAGTTAAACGCCTGGTACTTGATGTATTGAAATTGGAACGCCATATCCTTTTATTTGCCAATAATCCTACAAAAGAACTTGCAAGCCATGAGATTGCAGTATTTAAAGAAAACGATAGTTGGTTTTACTGTTTAGCTGGTGAGAAGCAGGTTTATGAATTGCCTAACGAATATGCTCCTAATTGGAGACAACCTTTTTATAGTATCTTAGATTTTTTTAGAGATGATTTAGTACAGCGAGGACGCGAATATAAAGATTATTGTGATAGTCGTTATGGGGACAATGCAAAAGTGCTCGCAATGCAAATTTTGACCCAAATAGCTGCGGCTGGGCATATACCCAAAGATTTCGGACTTAATTATCATTTTCCTTTGGAGTTGTCTTGGAACTATGATCCTATTAATTTAGCTCTAATGCTCAACCAAGCAGCTCTGCAGTCTGGATCCAATTTTTCCCAATTATCACCAGAGTTGCTCGCAATTATTTTTGCTGAGGCAACAGGTAAAAAAACCGCACAAGTTAGTCCTTACATAAGTCAAATGAATGCTTGTGTTAAGGATGTCTATAATAACCAAATTGCCCCCCAACTGATTTGTAAGGCAGACTGGGGACAAACACCAAGTCTAACGCTCTTCTGCCCTAATGATTTAGCGCTTGTGGATAAATTTTATAAAACAGGATTGCTTCCATTTAGCGAGTTTGTAAAATTAGACAAAAATAATTATCAAATTACGATTCAAAGCTCAAATGGACCTGGGTGCAGCGGGGTTTATAAAGCGAATCAAGGCCGGGAGCTCGCTATTGCTTTTGCTTCGCAAAAGGAGCGGGATGCTTGGGTCAGTATCATGGGGTTGAAACATGATTTTTATAATGAAGGTGTTGGTATTTGGAAGGATCACCCCAATAGTATCTACTTCACCGAAAAATATTTTACCATTCAAGAGGTGAAGCAATACCTGGCGCAAAAACAACAAGAACAAGAAGGATTTAAGCTGTACCTTGAGGAAGCCGCTCAAGATTCTAGCAGCCCTCAAGTTTCTTTAAGTCTGTTTAGCAATTTACTCACAGCAAAGAGTATGACTCAGCATATGACAGAAAGTTTAAAAACCTGTAATGAGCAGATTGTAGCCTCTAAATTGTTGTTAGATGTTCTTAGAAATAAAATTTCTGTGGAAGATGTACAGGAGAAATATGCACCCTTTGTTTCCATTATTAAAGAAGAAAAGGCTTTAGCTAACATTTGGGAGCAAATTGAAAGGAAAAGAACTCTTTCTCAAGGGGTATAAAAAGCCTTGATTATGCTGCGCTGTATCAAGGCTACCATGCAAGTATTGTAGTCGCTTAGTCTTGATACAGTGCTAATTATTATTTATGTAGTTGACGCTAATCACTTTAAATTTTTGATATTTAATCAACCCTGTTATTTACTTAAATAGTACCTCATAGATTTAGGTGCCCTCCTTTGGTGATTAGGAGCTCTCATATTAAGGCACTTGAAAGTGCAATTATTCCTTTTATAAAATTGGCTAAATCCGAATTAAAAACCCCGATCATTGATTTTTATGATTCAAGAACAGAAGATTAACGATCTTTTAAACATTTATTATGGAATTGATATTCACGGGGCACAACTCATCCTGGGTGGTGCTGATCTGAACGCTTTTGGATATAAAGCAGATTCTAAATCCAATTCTTATTTCGTAAAGCTTAAATATGGAGTTCATAATGAAATTAATTTCTCAATTATCCGTCTCTTGCATGATTCAGGAATAAAAGAAATTATTTTTCCTATCCATACAATCGACGGAAAATTATTTCAGCAATTGGATCATTTCAAAATAATTGTATATCCATTTATTAATGCGCCAAATGGTTTCACGCAAAATTTAACAGAAAAACAGTGGAACCAGTTTGGAAAAGTATTAAGGCAAATTCATGAAACAGCAGTTCCCGCCTCTATTCAACATCAATTAAGAAAAGAAACCTACTCTACTCAATGGCGTAAAATTGTCAGGTCCTTTTATAGTAAAATTGAATTGGATGCGTCAGATGATAAGATTACTGCTGACTTCAAATCTTTTTTTAAACAAAATATCGACTCAATTCATCAATTAGTTGATTCCTCAGAAGAACTATCTAAAACAATTCAACCTGATTTAACCAAGTATGTTTTATGCCATTCTGATGTACATGCAGGCAATCTATTGGTTAATGGGGAGTCTATATACATTATTGATTGGGATGAGCCCATTTTAGCTCCCAAAGAACGAGATTTGATGTTCATTGGAGCTGGCGTTGGTAACGTCTGGCATAACCCTCTTGAAATCCATTACTTTTATGAAGGTTATGGTCAAGCAAACATCGATAAAACAATTTTGTCCTATTACCGGCATGAACGAATCGTCGAGGATATTGCCGTGTATGGACAAGACTTGCTTTCACGTGCTCAAAACGATCAGTCCAGACTCGAAAGTTTTAAACATTTTAAGGATATGTTTGCTCCAAACAACGTTATTGAAATTGCTTTTGCTACAGGACATTAGAAACCTCTGTGCAATCAATTATTTCTACGTGCAGTTTAACCGCTCATTTCTATTGAATGAAGAAACTGGATTTTTTAGATAAGCTCTTAACTACCTCCTCGATACACTCCTCTACCCCACTTCTGAAACTGACAAGATCCGCGGCTGTTTGTCCTCGCTTATTGACAATGGTGCAGTCAACACGCTTATCTTGGAGCAAACGCTTCACACAGTTCAAATGACCGCGCTCCACAGCATCATGCAGAGCTGTATAACCTATATTATCCTGTTGATTGGGGTTGAGTTTAGGATCAGCAAGGAATAGTTCAAGCACCGCGACATCTCCAATGGATGTGGCCCAGAACAGGATGGGCTCAGATGTTGCAGTACAAGCATTAATATCAATACCTGGGGTTTTTAGAAGCATTTTGACAATGTTGAACGCGTCGTTATATTCCTCTCCTTTTTTCCCGGCCAGTTTTTGTATTGCCTCTGTCAAAGGAGCGGTGCAATAGTGGTCGCTCGTTTTGACTACTTTGACGTCAGGATAAGTGAATAAAAATCCGCGGATGGCACGTACATCGTTGGTACGAATAGCTATAATTAAATAATCTATATTTTCCTTTACAATACCAGGATTGCTATTTTTAAATGCCTTAAAATATTTACGATCCGCTTTTCTTTCGTGTTTCTCATGTATAAGGAGTTGTTGCATTTCGGTATCTCTGGTCATATTTACCACAGAATCACCACGATATGGGCGTTTGAATAATGTCCCTGGATATTGAAGCAATAACCTTACTGTATCGGTATGTTCATTTTTAAGAGCTAATTGTAACGGTGTAATCCCATTCACATCTTTTGCTGCCGTATGGACATCACCATAATACACCAGGCTCTGAAGATTTTCATTTTGACCTGATAGAGCTGCAGCATGAACAGGGGTTCTGTAGCTATGCGTAGTTTTTTTCATAGCCTCTGGATGAAACTCCATTAACGAGTTTAAAATCTTTGGATCTTTAGAAGCAGCATAATAAGCACTATATTCGCTAGGTTTGGCACCATGATTTAGTAAGGCATTTACTAAGTCAACTCTATTCATCCTAATGGCGCAGTCTAATGCATTGTCATCTTTTGTCTTTGTTGTATCTGCCCCAGCCTTAACCAATAGATCAATCATCTCAACAGATTGTACCAGGCATAATGGTTCTTGGTTGTGCCAATTGGGTTGATCCACTGCATTGGGGAACATCTGGATAAGTGAAGCAGCAAGAGCAAGGTTATTATTCATTACTGCAAAATGCAATAAATGATATCCTTGGAACTGTTGTTCCGTTAAAGAGGAGGATTTTAATTCGTCTAAATCTTCATGAGTCACTTTATCATTAAGGAAGCGGTCTAATAACTGCAGCCGAGAATTCATTTCAGGAACACGTGTTATTTGAAGAGACTGTAATTGTTTATCAAACTCCTCTCTTGATTGGCGTGTAGCTTTCAGTAACCAACCTTTCACCATGAGTTCAATCTGTAAAATCTCCTGATTTTCGTCTGAACTGAAATGGTCGGTTAATAGCGTCCTTATTAAATCCAGTTTGCCTTCAGGTAGTAACTTTTGGGTAATTAACCGCATTAACAAATGGGGCAATGTTGGATTATTAGCGTATAGAAAAAGATATTCGTTCAAAAAGAATTGTTCAAAAAACCGAATCGTATCGGTAAAAAGCTCATCGGCTATGCTTTCAGGTAAAAATAAGCGATATTTTATTTTTAAAGCGATTAACTTATTGTGAAGATCGCAATTCCCTACTGTTTGAAACTCTCCATCAATACTATCGTGATAGACAAGACCGAGAGTTTCATGCAAATCTTGTTGGATGAATGTTTTATTTGCCTCATAGCTATCTTCATAAAGAGTGGCAAATACTTTTTTTGTTACATTCTCAGATTTGGTAATTGTGTAATGCTCTGTTGTACTGTCAGTACTGCATCCTCCGCCATTATTACGATATAAGTCTTTTTGTTTGATGATAAGATCGATACCATGCCCAGGCCAACCAGTGAATAATTCCACCCCTGACTTTTTACTGTCCTCTTCCATAGATAACCAATAATCATCCGTGTATGGGAGCATACCCGAATAATTCGCCAGAAAATAATAGCGCATTGCTTTTATTGTCATATTTCTAACTTGCCGAATAGCGTCCTGGTGTTCTATGTAGCTATCATTTTGCTCACAATGAGACATGTAAGCATTCATCAAATGCACTATAAATGGCGCTGTGTAAAATGAATTACTCCCTGTAAGTCTAACAAGATTGCCGTCGACAGGTATTGATCCACTCAATGCAAATAAATGGCCGAACATTTGAGTGTCTTTCTTGATAGAGGAAAATGTTTTAGTTTGTAGATGATGTTCTTCAAAAGCGAGGGCACTGTCACTGAAATCATTGATGTTATTGGAAGAAAAATTGAATTTGCAGATATAACTTAATGCGTTGGAACGCTCATTACTACCCTCTTTGGTTAAATTTTTTATATGACGAATAACAACATTGAAATCCAAATCAGGTTTAAGCGTCTTAAAATGGCTGTTTATTTTTTCACTTTTATACTGAGGATTATAAATCGCGACAAGAGCGAGGCAATACTCGACATCTACACTAATACCTGTTGTAACAATCGATTGAGTTAAATCGAGGATTGTCCCTTCAGAAACACCATTTTGATGAAAATTAGCGAACGCCTCACCTATTATCTTTTTAAGAAGCCCTGCAGAATTCTCCTGATTTTTACATAGTTCAATAATGGTGACGAATTTGGAGCTGATGCTCCAATCATCCATAGCAAGTAACGCACTTAAAATTGTTCTTCCATCTGAATATGTATCAAAGAGTGATGAGGGATGTATCTTAACTAGCGTTAATAACAGGTCGTTTCGGATTGTATCGGATCTACACGCTTTGTTTTCGAAAATCAAATCAAATACTGACTTACCATCATTATTTCTATGTGTGACGTCAATACCTCTATTAATAAGCAAAGGTGAAATTTTTTCAGCACTGAATTTTTGAGAAATAATCGCAAGTTGGAGGTAATTATTTCCATCATTATCTACGGCATTGATATCAAACAATTCATGATTAACTAATGCATTAACATACTCCATGTTACTCGATTGTTTTCCCTCCAGGGCTAGAGCCAAAGCAGTTTTTCCATTATCATTTTTGACGTTAGGATCTGTCCTTTTGTGGTTAATTACACTGACTAGTTGATCTCTATATTTGAACATATCCTTGAACATCATATGGAGCAAAATGGTGTTATGTTCAGATGTTTTCTGATTAGGATCAAACTTATCATGGGCTATTAAAGCTTTTAGGGAATCACTTGATCGATAATCTGTGGAGTTAAAAATGCATTCGAAAAGAGTCTGGCCGTTTGCCAATGTTTGATTGACATCAAAGTCGTCATTTCTAAGTAATAAGTCGAAGGTATCATATTTTAAGTAATTTGCCAGATTATCCGTTCGTATCTGTTCTATATAGTAACCCAAGAACCCATTACCTTGCCTATCGAAAACATTTACATTTGCGCCTGCTGTCATCAACGCGTTGAGGTATTCAGAAAAATTTATTTTTTTTGCATGTTCCGATTTAGCTAATACATGCAGTATCGAATCCCCATCATCAGTAACATCAGAAATTGCAAATTGGTTTTCTTTAAGTTTTGTTAAAATCTCATCCGGTTGCTTCACTTCATTGATAAGAGCAAGAAGACTTATGGTGTCCATTAATAATCCAATATGGTATTGAAAATAGCCCGAAGTATGCCAGAATAATCTTAATAAAATATTAAGGAATAGGCTTTTATTTGCTCTACGAATTGGTCATTAAAAGCGATTTCATCACAACGTCAGGTCATTTTAAATTTGATGTTTTATGATAAGATTAGTGCTGGCTTCAAATATTTTTCAATCATATCGAATTAACTCCTCAATTAGTTGATTCGTCAGAAGAGCTATCTAAATAATTAATCTGATATAACTAAATGCTAAAAGGATACTATTTGGAAACGAAAATATGAGATATCACTTTATTTCACTGATACTTATTCCTTTAGCTTTTAGTGGAAATTCTTTTTCTCAACAACAAAAAGTATATCAACCCCAATTAGAATCTGTGACAATTAGGTCTATTCATAATGCCATTCAATCTCATCAACTCACTTGCTTTGATCTAGTAACTAAATATATCGAGCGGATAAAAAAATATAACTTAAGTGCCAAAAACCATGCCCCAATCAATGCGTGGAGCGAGATCAATCCTTCTGTTATAGTACAAGCACAACAATTAGATGCTTCCTTTAAAAATACAGGTCAGCTATTAGGCCCCCTCCACTGCATTCCAATTATATTAAAAGATAATATTGATTCATTTGATACAACTACAAGTTCTGGATCCTATGCGTTATTAGGCAGCCAACCAATTCGTGATGCTTTTCTGGTAAAAAAATTACGTAATGCTGGGGCTATTATTTTAGGAAAAGGCGGAATGGATGAGTTTGCTTGGGGCATAATTGGAATAAGTAGTCGTAGTGGCAGAATTGGTAATGCTTTTGATCCCAATAAAAACCCTGGAGGATCTAGTGGTGGACCGGCAGCTGTCGTCAGTGCAAGTTTTGCTTTACTCGGTATTGGTACAGATAACAGTGGCTCGGTCAGAATTCCAGCTGCATTTCACGGTTTAGTTGGATTACGCCCAAGTACTGGATTAATTAGTCAACAGGGTATTTTTCCTATGGGAAATCTGGATGGAACAGCAGGCCCTATTGCACGTACTACAGAAGAACTCGCCATTTTGTTGGATATCATCGCTAAACCAGATTCACACGATCCAAAGACTCTTGATATTCCTAGAGTAAAAACTTACACGGAGTTTCTAAAGACGAATGGATTAACTAAAAAGCGAATTGGTATTGTACATCACGTCAACGGCATTAATACATTTGATAAGATGCCTCCGCACATTTTAAAAATAGTACGAAACGCGACTCAAAATATGCGGAAAATGGGTGCATCGCTTATTGATATTGATCTTCCACGATTTAACAATAATCGAAAAAATAACCAAGCAGGAGAAATTCAAGATGTAAATGAATATCTAGCTTCTTTTCCATCAACACGGAAAAATTTTCAGGATATTTGTGAGTCTAATCGCACGCGAAATTTCGGCACAACTAAAGATTGCCTTCACTTTATCAAGAATATGGCAAGCAAGAGCAGTAAGTCTTATAAACGAGCACAATCTATAATTGCCCAAAATAAAATCTATGTCCAAAAGATTATGAAAAAAAATAACTTAGATGCTCTACTTATACCAATAACTACTCATGGAACGGCGACATATGATGGAATGACCGTAAATACTTGGCGTGCCCCGGTCTCATCTAACTCAGGTCTTCCTTCTATAAATATAAATGTTGGTTATAGTGATGACATGCATATGCCTATTGGAGTTGAATTAGTGGGAAAACAGTTTCATGAAGGCACATTGATTGAAATTGCTTATGCTTATGAAATGCATACTCCTAAAAAAATCAATCCAACTATGCCAGAAGAAAGTTCAGAATTATTAAATTTATCAATCCCAGAACTGAATAATTTATTTACCTTACTTGGTAAAAATGCATATGATAAAGTTTTAATACATAATAAAGCTGGTGAATTAACTCCAGAAAAATTCCAAGAAATTACGGTTGATACTATTGAAAAAATGAAATTGAATTTACAATGAATAATAAATGTTCTTTCTACCTGATACTTTTCCGAACCTCATCATGATTTAAAATGGATTCACATATTGTTGAACTATATCCCTCGTTATGCAAACTTAATGACCCAATTTATTAGTGTTCAATTTTCTTTATAAAGATCGGGCTGAGTGCTTGAAAAACAAATAGTTTAATATAAGATACAATATTACGGTTTTTTTGCTACTTGATTTTCAATCAGGTTTTTTGATTAATTTATAGTACATGATGTAAAAGAAAGAAGGTATTATGATTCAAGTAAATGTTTGGCTCTCTACAACCCAGATTTTAGGCAAACGAATAAAAAATCGTTTTTTTGGTCCTTTATTAGCCTCTGAGGACAAAGGCGAAAACATTGGCCATGCTAATTTTGTTATGGAGCTTAATGAACGCTCTCCTGGATATCAAAAATTAGAAGATAAATCATCTCCTTTATTCGCAAGAAAAAGTCTTTGTTATATCCCTGAAGTTGTTGTTGGCAATTCAGGCCTGTATTATAAACGCAAACCGCTTCGAAGTGTTCAAGTCACTCATAGCTTCTGGCCCGAGGAAAGTCCTTCCTCAGGAGAGTTAGCTCGTGATTTTTTTAATCTATTACACCTTGCCCCCAAAAGTAAAGGAACAAAGCCAGAAATATCGGATCATGATTCCGATATGAGAAGAGAAGAAAGTCATACCCATTCTCTTACCATCGAACATCCCGCTTATAGGATAAAGCAAAAAAAAATAGATGCTGCCAAGAAAAAAAATCTCAAGGCAACTGTTGATGTTTGGAATTTAGATGGGGATATAGACAATAGAAAAAATATCGTAGAAAAAATCAATCAATTAACGATAAAACAGCAAACTTTGCTTGCTTCACATAACCAACTTCTTGAGCAATCTCAGGCTGACCTGTATGCATTAAGTAAAGCAAAGGATGAAATAACTGCTGAATTATCAAGAAATACTAAAGAATCCATTTTTCCTTCCAAGATATTAAGTTATTTAAAAAATGTTGCTAAGCCTGATTCAAAGACGATCGCTGAAATATCGCGAATAATCAATGCGTTAGAGGATTTGCAAAAAGAGAATGAAACACTCCATCGATCATTGATTGCTCTTGAAACAGAAATAGAGCAAACACAGCTTATTTGCCAAGGGCAATTACGAGAGAATCAACAGGCGTTGGATCAGACTGCAAATGAGATCGTAGTCCTTGAGAAGCAACTTCAAGAACTCAATGAACGAATCAATGGCATGGATGAAAATACAGTTGAGCAGTTAAAAGCCAATGTTCGAAATCGAGCAGACTTTCTTTTACGGAAGGAACGGTTGATGGAAAGTTCGAATAGAACCGAAGGCAAACATCCCGATCACTCGATCCATCTGCCAACAAGTGATAGTGGTTTACGTTATCATATTAATGAGTTGGCAGTTATTGATGCAATGCAAAAGGAGAGTAATGAAAATTACTGTTTTATACAAAATAATTGTGCGAAAAGTGTTAAACGTTGTTTATTGGCTGGTATACAACATTTAAAAAACGAATTGAAAAAAAATGGAGTGCCAGATAGTTTTTTCAGACCTCAAGCTATTGAAACAACAAATGGAGTTTATAAGTGGGCTAGATCATTGGAACGTGAATTGACCAAGTTAAATACCCGGCCTGAAGTGCAAATTGAAGTGGAAAAAACCTCTCTGAGTATGAGCTGTAAATAAGACTTTAGCTGCTATAAAATTCATAATAAATTTTAGCTAATGCATTATGACAGCTTAGTTGAAACCACCGTATGCGACATCGCGCATACGGTAGTGTGATAGGACGGGGTTGTGAGACCCCTCCTCCTACTACTCAATAATCTGCAAAAATATCTGGTTATACTTATTTTTTCATTGCGTCAATATAACCAAGACGATAGAACGCATCATAATAATTTAGAGACGCGGCCATCCTATAGTAATAAGCTGCTTTTTCATAGTTAACGTCTCCAAATTTATTCTCAGAAAAACCACTTTCATACATTCTACCGATGAGATAGTAGTAATGAGGGTTAGATTTATACTTTGACATTTCTTTAAAGGCTAACGTGTAAAACTTTTCTGCTTGTTTCATGTTTTGGTCTACACCAAAACCATATTGATAAAAATAACCAACATAGTAATTAGCATCAATATTTTCTCTCTCGCTTAATTTTTCGAAAAGAGAAAATGCTTTTTTGTAGTAGAGATCAGCTTTTTTCTCATCATGATTACATCGATAGTACTCAGCTAAATCATAACAAGACTTGGCATCATCATATTTAATATCATTTTCTGCGTACCCAATAAATTTTTCATTAAAATATCTTTGATAACCCTCGCCAAAATAAATTTCTGAATAGTTCATAATTAATATCCTTATTAGTTTATGTAACAGCTTTTGCCAATGGTACTGTAATTAACAATAGAATGCTTTTTTAATAAATCAAGATTTATTTCAGCTTAAAGATCATTGTTATGTCCTGTGGCTATTGTTTATTTATCGCAATCATAAGTTATTTATTAATAATTCGCTTATTTGTTTAATATTTTTCAGTTGATCTTAAAGACAAAAATAAGCTCCTATTGCGCCACAATAAAGCCCCGTGGTTATTTAACGGACATATTCAGTGAAAAATGCTAAACTACGTCCTCCTAATTCATAAGCGATGCAAAATGAAACTAAACATTCAAAACTTACTTAAAGAACTTGTGTCCTATACGATCGTTGGCTCTTCTAATTTAAGCGTTGAGGCTAAATCAATATTGTCCGAAATGAGAAAAGAATTCAAAAGACTAGAAGCCAGTAGTGATGCTAACAAACAAAAAAAAATGATTGCATTATTTATGGGTGGAACTATTTCTGCTCTTATAGAAGATGATTTGAACTATAACTATACATTTAAGCTTTATCCAAATGCTGCTACTAAAGAAATTCTAGAAGAAATACCAACAAATGTATCTAAAATTGAAGGAATCTATGTAATAGGAAATAAAGCATTATCAAATCTTCCTCAATTATTTAATAGTGATATATTTAAGGTTGAGGAAAAGATAATTAATACAAATAACCCCATACCATTCTTTCCTAAACTTAAAGAGAACGCCGATCAAATTGATCTGTTAGTTAAATTTTGTATTAAATATTCAAATGACTTAGAGCATTCTGAGGTTGAGACTGACGACTTAGCTTTGGTTAATTTAAAATTTGAGAAACCAGCATCTGTCGAAGCGGATATTGTAACTCCATTCTCGAATATCAGTATGCAAATTTTAGGTGGTTTTATGGCCGTAGTTGGTGCCGCTGCGGTTGTGGTTGCTTTTGTAGTTCTTAATGCAGCAACTTTTGGTATTGCAGGATTAATAACAGCGGGTATCGGAATCGCAGCAGCCCTTTCAGGTGTTGGGCTATTTGCTACTGGTACATATAGAAATTGTCAGTCAGCACCTGATCAGTCTTTAGATAGCGTTTTTGTTCCTGTCTAACGTGAGTTAGACTGTAACAAAACAAAGGAGTTTGGTTTAAATTAAGTGAAGTTTTTTTAGGCTTCTACGCATAAGCTGCCAATCCTGCTAATGGATTAACCATAAACAAAAAATAGCCCTCCGACCAAAGAGGATAAATAGAAAAATTGTGAACTATCTAGTAAGTGGGTTTTGAGCTAAAATGTAATTGGCATGGTTAAATATTTTAAAATTATTCCTGATCGGTATAGAAACAGAAGAAAATGGTTTACCTTGAGATTTAATTTAATTGCTGCAATTTATGATTTTGAGATTTAAAGCTGTTAGGCAAGAGTCTTTTATTGTGCTTTCATAAATACCTCATTGAAGAACGCGAATATAGGCTTAATTTTTATCATTGAATTCATCCTGCTTTGTCCTCTACCCTTCAAAACCAATGGCAATCTTTTCTGTTGGATTTTATGCATTACTATTATTAAAGCGCAAATTTCATTAATACTAAAAAACGTTTTATGACAGTACGATCACCAGATAGGTTAAATATAAAGCTCCATTCAAAAGCAACGCCTTAATTTTAATTCCGCGAGTTGAAATATTAAATCTTAACCATGCTGTAGCAATATAGGTTACAAGAATACCTGTAAGCACTATTCTAGAAGGCTCCCAAGGGGTTAGGAGTATTCCTAATGCAGGAAGTAATGTACCTTGAAAAACCATTGCTCCGGTTATGTTGCCAAAAGCAAGAGTATCTTGGCGCTTTCTCACCCAAATCACGCTATTCACTTTTTCTGGTAATTCTGTTGCTATGGGAATGACGAGCAATGATAGAAGCAAAACAGGTATGCCCAGAGAGTTAGCCGCCTGTTGTATCCCATGAATAAATCCTTTTGCACTCAATACTAATAAGACTAAGCCAAAAAGTAATTGAATTAAAATTGTTGTAAGGTTGGTTTTAAAACCCAGTTTAGCGATTAACAATGGTTCATTTGTGATCACTGCATGGCCATCTTCTACCAATGCCTTAGAGGCCCTGAACGTGAGCAACAGGTAAATAAAATAAAGGAGAATAAGAATGATGCAAAATAAAATACGCATGTAGTTTGGTTCTAATGGAAGAAACATCGCTAAGGCAGCCAAAGTAAAGGCGACTAAGAAAAAACTCATGTCCCGTTCAAAACCAGTCGCTTCTGGTGTTATATATCCATTAATTCCTCGTTTCTTAATGACTGAAAAAGCCATAATAAAAGTTGATAAGGTTGATAACATTAACGGAGCACCTAGAATTGCGCCTACACTAATTTCTTCATTAACTTGCCTATCAGCAGTTCCTGCAATTATTGCTAAAATCGGTACGGTAGTTTCTGGAAGTGCGGTAGATATTGCTGCAAATATTGAGCCAGTTACACCGGTTGAAATATCTATTTTTTCACCAAAGTACTCCAGCGCATTAGAAAATAATTGCGCTGAAATTAAGATGAGAATCAGCATTAATAATAACTCAAACCACATATACATATAATATCCCTCAACTTGCAGCCAATTTATTCATCCATAAGTGTTTTTTTAGATATATTCGGGGTTCACTTACAAAATTTTAATGTCCAACATAATTTAGAGTAACTAAAATACAAGGCCCTTTTGCAATAACATTAATTTTATGATGGTTACACGCTTCAATGGCTGAGTCACTTTCTGCCCCAGGCTGCATCCAAATATTTTTAATTCTTTTTTTAATTGCCTCTTCAACAATTTTCTCAGTAATAAAAGACGGAGTTATAATGGAAATACTTTCAACCTCATCGGGTAATTCACTTACTGAATGTATTACAGACATCCCTTCAATTGTATCTTCTTGCGGATTTACAGGATAAACTTTTTTCTTATTCTCAAGATAACAGCGTAAAACCTTATTGCCATATTTTGCCCGATTAGATGAAGCCCCAATAACAGCAAAAGCTTTTGACTGGAAAAATGTTTCAATTTGATGATTTATCATAGTAGTTTCACCTTAATAGTTTACATTTACTTAATTTAGCAGTGAATATTGATCCATCATATTTTTATACAGCTATCAATTTGATAATCATAACATTTTTCCAATTTCAACATCACGCGGATCACTTTCATGATGGTCGGGAGCACGAAATGGAATGCCATACTCACCCATCGTTGAATATCCAATCTGTTCCATCGCTTTTGACGCTTTATCAACGAGCAAAATATCTTGAACAACAGGAAGGATATCAATAATAGGTTTTGCACTTAATCCTGGCACTGACGTTGAGCCGATATGATGCATTTCGATGCAATTGTCCCCCAGTCCTTGCTTTATTTGATGGGCTTCTGCTGCAAAAAGTTCAGGCCATAGTGGATTATAGGAAACAACTTCAACGATTCTATTCATGATTTTGTTCGATTAGGTTTCAAAATTGTGAATCATACCTTAGAGAGACATTACACTCAAATGAGCATAATCCTTTTTCTGTAGCTAGCGAATAGGCGGTAGTTGGATTTTTTTATTTTAAGGCCGTGTTTAACCTATCAAAATTTTCTACATGTTGTTCATCTTTGTTCTTTTCGTTTCAGTTTCCTCTCTTGCAGTATGTAATATTCTTTTTACCCAGTTTTTTAATTTAATATAGTGCGGTCCCTCCCAATAAACCTTTTTGCAGGATTCGCACTGCATGAAAGTCTGATAATGTTTTTTTGTCAATGCTGATAGCTCCCCGCTAACTTCAGTTTTTTTTACGTTCTTTAGTAATCCGTTACACGCTAAACATCGTGTAAATGGATTGCATTGATTTATTAAATGAAATTGCATCAAAACTTCCTCTACCTGCTTTTCTGGATTGGTATTGTGCATCCAGTGGCCATGGGTGACGCTTTTATTTTTTAAAATGCCAACATCGCGGGTTAATATAATTCGACGTTCCTTTTTACTGCACTGAATTATAAATTCATCGGTCAAATTGTTCTCATAAATCGCATCAAATCCAAGTAAACGTAAATACTTGACGAGTTTCCCAAGATGGACATCCAGAATAAAACGAGGAGTTCTTAACGGTTTTGGACGAAGTCGAATTAACTCACTTACATCAAAAGTTCCAAATATTGGATAGACAGAAATATAATCATGATCTTGAATTAGGTAGTTAAAATCAACAGATTTTCCATTGACCAGGATTACTTCTACCTCAGTATGAGGAACTCCAAACGACTCAATAAGATCTTTAATCGAAGTTTTTTGAGCCAAAGTATGAGTGAAGCACTTTTTACGCTTCTCCAGAGGAATTAAATCATTTAATTCATCATAAAATCGTAAACTTAATGAGATCATAATTTGATTAAGCTGTTTGCTATTTCAATTAATGGCACAAAATCTGAAAAAAAATTAGAACACTATCATTCGGCCTTTTAAAAATTGCAGAAGCATTCTCTCATTTGATATAAATCTTTAGATTATCCATTATTTGATATATTATAGTACACCTTGGTTATTTGTTATTTTGTATAACAATTTATAAGTTTTATTATGCCTAAATTAAATAAAGTAGATAACAGCAGCGATGGAAATTGTCTTTATTATGCCTATGGCATCTCATTGATGTATCACTTGCGTAAAAATGGAGAGAGAGCGGAAGCAGAGAGCATATTTACCAGGCTGGGATTAAATCCTGCAGAAAAAGCAAAGCTTTTTTATTTATTAGGAAATGAAAAAAATAAACCATTTACGCCGCTACATATAAAAAGAATTATCGAGCCTATACTTGGTTCTGCCTTGAGACATTATGCTGCAAATATGACTCGAGAGAACTTTTTAGAAAATCCCAAAGGTTCATCCCTATATACAGCAACCAATTATGGTATGATTTTTCTTTTCAAAAAAATGCTTAAACAAAAAGAGCATCCTGCTCTTTTCTTGTTTGAATCAGATAGTTTTGATAATGAAAACTATAATACAGCAGAAATATTTAAAGTCGAAAACATGTCTAGAGAAATGCATGCATTTATGAGCGCGAAATTCGAAGAAATTATAAATATTTTCGATCATGAATGGTTTGCAGAACAAAGAGAACCTAAATCACTTGCTGAGATCGGGAACTACATGTTCCATTTAAAGCAGCATCTAACAGATGTAATCGGAGAAATGACTGTAGCGTTTTTCCTGAAAGAAGAACACAAGAATCTTGAGGCTTATATTCGTCATTTAAGTACTAATTACAGATGGGGGACAGAAGAAACCTTAATGCTGATGCATTGTAAACTCCAGGGAGAAATACGCGAGCGGATTGACGATGGCCATGTAGCAATACGCTACGAGACCCCTATGGCGTTGCAAATTTATCGTGACGGAACACCTTATTTTTCATCAGAGGAACATGGTACTCCAGATATTATTTTAAATAACTCAGGCAATACTCATTGGTTCTCTTTGATTAACTCTGAATTCTACTCGATTAATAGCGAACATATTCTGAGAAATGATCTATTAGATATAGTAGGATTTAATGCATATATGCAAAAAATGTTGGAAAAGGGAGACGATCTGGAAAAAACGGATAAAACAGCAAGTGATGAAATATATCTACTTCATAAAAGATTAACTGAAGAAAAAGAAAAATTTCTAGCTCAAGACTCTCGGATCACACGAAAAGAATTCGCAGCCGCATGTAACACTCTATTATCAGACCCTAATGCAACGAAGGAATTACAAAAACAATACGGTGCAGTAGATATCCTAAACAATATAATAAACTGCCTTTATCTCATAGTTACATTTGACTTTAGTAATTTGCTTTTGGGTAACTTTAATGTGATTAATCCTTTAGGAATCAATTCAATGTTTCATCGAGTGAACACCCTAAAAACATCATTAAAAATATCACTTTTAGACTTAGAAAACAGTGAAATTCTTGATAATAACAATCAATTAGGATAACCAAGAATTATCTCTGAGTGACGTAGTTGAATTTTTATTAAATAAATTCCTCATTTTTTATGGATAGCGAGAAAGAACATACTCCTGATGATGTTCTTCATCTTCAATAATCAGTCTGGCGTTTGTATGTTCTCCAGGCTCGAGCAAGAGCCTTCTAGCAAGCTCATAGATAGAGAACGTATTATTGGAATACTTTGAAAAGCGAAATAAATGCCTTTCTTTTTTTAAAAAATGGTCTGAGCTGTTTAAAATATGGAACGCCAAGCTCCTTTTTTGCTCACGATCCAACTCATTAATTATATTTTCCAAGCCTAAAAGATATCCCTCTTTGCGTTCTTTAAGGGAGAGATTGGGTAACAATTTTTCCTGCAGCCATTGATCAATCTCTGCCTCACTTCTTCTCTTTTTTGAAAGGTAATCGAGATCATTATGTGCTGATATTTCAAACAAAGTAGTCGGCTTTTTATGAGGATTGAAACTGAAGTATGTAACTTGTACGCCAGAAAGCTTCTTGCAATTTTCCTGGAAATTTCTTAGCTCATCTGCAGTAGGCGTTTCATCAAGAAGCAATTTAGTGAGGAACATCTTTAACTCATAAGCACAGCTTCTCCTTTCACATGCCTCTTCACCATCTCTAGTTATCGTGCCCTTAAGTTCAAAATAGGTAAACAAGTGAAAAGGTAATAAATCATGAAGCTCAATCTTTGAATTTATAGAACCTTTTACATTTAAAAATGACTGTAGGGTTTTATTTTTCTTATCAATATATTTAATAGTTAAACTAAAGCTTCCTTTCCCGTCAGGTGCCCATTCAAGATATAATTTCCCTATCTTTGCTTGCGCCCAAGAGCGACCCGGATCATTTGGTGGTATGACAAAATCTTCATCTTCAAATAGTCGTGATGGCAAATTCTCCTCACTGCATTCTGGTAGATCACGTAGCCTGTAGAGACACATAGGGACTTTCTCATAATCATTTCCGACTTTTCGAGAGGTTAATATATCGTTTGGAGTATATGGTTTTAGATCTTTAAGTTTTGTCATTTTCCACCGTTTTCGATGATGATTATGTATATAATTTACACCAAGTGAATTATTTTGGTAATATAGCGCTATTGAAAGATAAATTTTCCAAAATGGAAATAATTTAAAAAAAGATAATGGACAAAAGTGATTTCAATGAATTTATCCTCGATTTGTTCATGCCACTCGCTATTACTGTATATTAATTATACACTTGGTGGGTTATCGAAGATTCTTCTCAAGATATTTATACCATTCTTATCATTCCATAATATTCATAATCTATTATGAAGCGCTCCAAATATAGCCAAGCCTTGAGTACGAAACCAGTATTTATCTTCACCAATAACATACGTTTCAAGTCCGGGAATCGCCTGAATATTGGAGTACCCTGTTGTATAAAAATAGCTCTTCCCAGTGATGTAATGCTCTTTCATATCTCTGGAAGGAGTAACCAGAATAAAGCCATCAGGAATAATTTTGACTAATTGTCTAATAAAATCCACTATGTCCTTTTCTTTTTCAATTCCGTTCTCTACCCCTAAAAGATAGGGAACAAAAGCAGTATCAAAAGCCTGTTTTTGATCACTAAGTATTTGGTCTATTGTCCCCACATGAAACTGAATGTTTTTATCAAGTTCAAAATTAGTTTGAATTTTGGATTGAATAGCACGCTGTACCAGTACCAGCATATAGTGAATATAAATCCGTCTTAAAGAATTGGGATAAATTATCCAGAATAAAAAATTAGTAAATTTTCCATAGGGCAAAGTAACTAACGGTGGATACCAACATGTAAGCGCATCTAATAATTCACCAATTGATGGTAATGGATTTCCTCGATAATCATACTCACGATAAAGATAATATTTCTTAAATGCTTTCATCCACGCAATTGTAATGGGATCCTTATCAAAAGCTGTAACTGATTTTGCGCCCGCCAACGCAAATAAAAAACTGCTATTTCCAAAACCAGGGATCACCAAGACATTTTTCCCTTCGATGTCAGATCGTATATCATAGCGATTTTTTTGATTCCCGGTCAAAGCAGATGATAAAAAGCGCTCAGCCCCCATGGGGTATATTTGAACCTCTTTATTATCAGAGAGTCTTGTTATACGCCTGTCCAAGATCCATTTCTTTTCTTGCTTGCTTAAAATAGTTTCATAAGCTGACATAAAATTCCTAGTTAATTTTTTGACAGTTGTAATCGCAACGATTTAATCGATTTTGTTATCAATGCTAGTAACTCTGGAGTGCTGAAACTTAATTTTTCCGCAAGTTTTTTGCCTAACGATTGCGAAGGTCGTTCGACAAATACATGCAGGAACCAAGATAGTAGTACCGATGCAAAAATAACTGCACTCAAAGCAATCCCAATTCTAAAATTCATATCCAACATGATACGAAGAATAATGTAACCCATAATGCTGTGAGTAATATACAAAGGATAACTAATACCAGCTAGAAAATTAAATATAAGATTTGCTTTAAAAAGATGAGGAAATATATAAGCAAACATAAAAGTCAATAAAGCTAAAGCATAGCTCCAAGCCAATATTAAATTGTTTGAATAAGGCCCTGCCCACCAAGCGATGCAAAACATGAAAAATAAGATACTTATTATCAAATACCCCATATCAGATGATATTTTCTGACAGAATAAATAATGAAAAACCACCCCGATAAACATGAAAATTAAATAGGGTGTTGACATCATATAGATTTCAGCCTGGATGAAGGCAACTAAATGATTCATTGCCCATACTGGAATCATGTGCGACGCATAGCAGGTTAAAAGAAAAAGGGTTGTGGGTATAAAAAAAACGTTCAGTGAGTAACTACGAAACCAGGCAATCGATAAAGCCACAATTAGGTAAAATTTCATTTCTATTTCGAGAGTCCAGATAATTATATCTATGTTTCTTGATCCAAGAATATCTCGAATTCCAGGAATGTAATGAATTAACACCTCTTGAAAAGTATATGGCCATGCTGCTGGAAAATATTTTCCGCATAAAAAAAGAGCTAATAAAGTAATACTAAATCCTATCATGTAGGTTGGAATAATACGAAAAAGGCGATTTATGCAAAATCCTATGGCATTTATTCTATGGAGTGAAAAAGGAATAACAAATCCACTGATAATAAAAAATAACCCTACCCCATAAGCTCCCCAGTCAAAAAGAGGAAAGAGATTAAGCCATATAATATATGGTGGTATTGCGTGGGATTCAGGAGAGAAAAGTGGTGCATTAATTAGATGCGCGATTGAATCTCTCTTGTACCAAAATGAACTTAAGTAATGGGAGATAACAACCGATAATGCCGCAAGGCCTCGCAAGGTATTTGCAAATTCGATCCTGGAATTAGTGCATAAAATGTCACTCATAAGTAGGCAACTGGCCCCTCTTTTCTATGATTATTATTATGAGTCATCGCGGTATTTTCATTATACTTTGAATCAAACTAATAAAAACCAATTGTATCTCACTACGTTTTTCTTGACTATCCTCTGTTTTAGCTGTGTACCATGTAACAGTAAATTTACACGATTATTCAGAAGGATGGATTTTTTTAACGCCTTCATCTTAAGTTTTTTTGTCTAATACAGAAAAATTTCACCTGGTTTAAGCCTCAGTTAACAATGCTCTGATAAAATTAAATACATATAGTTCATAAACCGAGGAAATCATGAGATACAAAACAACTGTTGAACAACAACGCGATGGCTCTCTTGTTATGAAAGATGGAGCGCGTGAGGCAATTGGCGATATGACTTTTGCATATCATGCACTTTTAGCAATTTGCGACGATCAAAGTAGTAAAAAAAATGCATTCGTAAATGGCAAAGATTTTTTTGTAGAATCAGCCGATGGTCGTTTAAATTCAGACAGGTTAAAAGTAACTATTAGTAAAGAGTTTGCCCAAGATGCGATTGCGGTACTCAAAAGTGAATACCCAGGATTGGAGATCAAAGGCGAACAACCTGTTCAAACAAACACAACTAATTATCATCCTAATTAGGGAATGTATTTTTTAGCGAGGAAATAAGAAAATTTCTTTTGCTAAATGATTTTCTGATATCTGATGAGTAGCATTTTGACTCAATCTATATATTTTTATTTCGAACATACCCACTTTAATCAATACAATCATTTAACTTAAAATTTATTGCTGATAATGGTTTACAAGTTAAAAGAATGAATTCATTATCTTGATTCAATAATTTAGTATCAATTAAAACTATGGATGCTAAAGTAGCTTTCAATCGTCTTCCAAGCGCTCAATGCAACGGAATTGAAACGCGGCGATTTAATTTAACCATTTTTATTTAAGGACAAATGTATGGCTAAAATTCTTTGTGTTCTGTATGACGATCCAATCAATGGGTATCCCAAATATTATGCGCGGGATAGACTTCCCAAAATAGAACACTATCCTGATGGACAAATGGTACCTACTCCTAAGCATATTGATTTTAAACCTGGCGTTTTACTTGGCTCTGTGTCTGGTGAACTAGGGTTGCGTGAATTTCTTGAATCTCAAGGACATCAGTTTGTTGTTACTTCTGATAAGGAAGGACCAAATTCTGTTTTTGAACAAGAATTACCTGACGCAGATGTAGTGATTTCTCAACCTTTTTGGCCTGCTTATTTAACTTCAGAGCGAATTGCCAAAGCAAAAAAATTGAAATTGGTAATTACTGCAGGTATTGGTTCGGATCACGTCGACTTACAAGCAGCTAAAGAAAGGAACATTACCGTAGCGGAAGTAACTTATTCAAACAGTATTAGCGTTGCCGAGCATGTGGTCATGATGATTCTTTCATTGGTACGTAATTATTTGCCTTCTTATCAATGGGTTATTCAAAAAGGTTGGAATATTGCGGATTGCGTAGTTCGTTCTTACGATCTGGAAGGAATGACAGTGGGTTCTGTTGCATGTGGACGAATCGGTTTGGCGGTTATGAAACGCTTAAAACCCTTTGATGTTAAATTGCATTATACAGATCGCCATCGATTGCCAGAGAGAACCGAAAAGGAATTGGGATTGGTTTTTCATAATCATGTCGAATCTCTTGTTGAAATGTGTGATGTGGTAACTATTAATTGCCCCTTAACACCAGAGACCGAAAATTTATTTGATGAACAATTGATTAATAAAATGAAACGTGGTTCTTATCTTATTAATACCGCTCGAGGAAAAATCTGTAATCGCGAAGCCATTGTAAAAGCCTGTGAAAATGGCCAACTTGCAGGCTATGCAGGAGATGTATGGTTCCCACAACCAGCGCCTAAAGACCATCCTTGGCGTACAATGGCTAGCCATGGTATGACTCCTCACATTTCAGGGACTTCCTTATCTGCACAAGCTCGTTATGCTGCGGGAACCCGTGAGATTTTGGAGTGTTGGCTCGAAGGCCGCCCTATCCGTGATGTGTATCTTATTGTGGATCAGGGTAGACTCGCTGGAACAGGAGCACATTCATACAGTATGGGTAATGCAACTGTAGGGGCTGAAGAAGCATAAGATAGCCCGGTTCTTGCATCCCGAATTTCTGTTCGATCCTGGATGCAAGAGGCCATTTCTAGACTTATTTTTTATACATAGCGAGACAGAACAAGATCCTGATGATGTTCTTCATCTAAAATAATGGCCATGAACGGACGACTTTATTGAATGAACGATATTGGATCTTATTATAGTAGGAATCAACAGTTAATCTAAACCTGGCAGCTAATCCAAGTGTTTCCCAATATAAACTTTCAATTAATCCCATACAAAACAGCCGTTCTCTTCTTAATTTAGATAGACGCAGTTTGGTAAACACGCTTATAATCAAGCGTAAAACTGTCTTGCAAGAGACTACATAGATGGTTTAAAAGGTTCCTCATCAAAAGAAAAGTTATCAATACCATTGAATCTTAAAATAGAATTAATGAGATCAATTATCTTCTCAAATATTGTCCTTTTATCATAAAGTGTTTGTGCGAGAGTACTATTATATTCAATAGCTAAATCTGTATTTGCATATTCCATACCGCCTAACCCGGTAGGTCTCAAATGGAGTCTATTTTTAATGATCATCATTGCAGATTTATCGTCATTAGTCACTTCGACTATTCCTAATCCATCAAGTTGCCCTAAGCCCATTAGCTCTGTTTGCTCATCAATATAGATACTTCCATTTTTTTCATAAATATTAATTTTTGTATTTAATTTATTTCCATCAATTATGTATCCTTTTGCAGCAACCGCAGTATTATCAGTGAGTGATTGCGCTGCTAAATAAAGAACGCCCCATTGATAAAAAACTTTACTTAATGTGCCAACATACTGAGTTTTAATCTCCTCATTATTACAAAACTTCAATAGCTCTCTTTTAAAAAGATTGGATATATTATCGATCGAGAGTTTATCTTTTACGGCACTTATCTTGTCATTAATAGTCATCCCTTTTGCATCAATTGCCAAATCAGCAATGAAGATATCCAGTAATAATTTGCCATTAAAGTGAATTTTTGCTGCATCTCGCTTGAGATCATGAAGACACTCGGCAAGATCGCCCTTCATGCTCGCTTTTCGTGTTAAAAATTTTCTATTTCGTATTTGCCAAAATGGTGTAGTCATCAAGAATTTTTTTTGATATTTTTCCGTTTGTCATTATAAGTACATTTTATTAATGTTTTATTAAGTGCATTGAAATCTGATCCTGAATCCAGGGCGATTTCATCAAAGTTTAAAAACCAATCACTTTTCTTAAGTATTGAGTAGAAAGAGCAGCTTTCATTCTTTTTAAAGCAATACCATCCTGAGAGGATTTGTCCTCTTCCAGCA
>NZ_RZGX01000025.1:0-45965 GCF_003990155.1 Legionella qingyii | reverse complement strand
CACCAACTAAATTTAAAGTGGTATTAAGAACTTGCAATGCCGCCCGTTTTTGATCCTCGTTACCACGCGGGGTATTATGGTAAGTGGTCAAAGCCGCCAAGGCAGCATCATCCATGGCATCCATGGCATCAATAGTACCTTTTATGTCATGAGCATTCTGAAGTGAAGTACGCTTTTCTTCTACCGCCCTATCGATTAAATTAGCCTCTGCATCATGAAGATTCGCTTGTTGGCCGAAATCAACTCCACCAACTAAATTTAAAGTGGTATTAAGAACTTGCAATGCCGCCCGTTTTTGATCCTCGTTACCACGCGGGGCATTATAGTAAGTGGTCAAAGCCGCTAAGGCAGCATCATCCATGGCATCCATGGCATCAATAGTACCTTTTATGTCATGAGCATTGTTCAAAGAAGCAATTTTGTCTCTTGCACGCTGTTGAAGCGCAATGGCCTCGCGATCATCAATCCAACTTGTATCCCCGTATCCTAGACCGACTCGAACTTTGGCATATAGTTCTAAATCCTGTCTTTGTTTTTTTATTGCAAGTTTTGATAATTTATCACGAATATTGTTATATACACTAACCACAGTAACACTAGCCACAGTAGATGCTTTTGCATTAGCAATTTCCTTAAGATAACTTATATCACTGTAGTCTGCTCCATCAATTAGAGCTTCAAATTGACCCACATATGGACCTGGCATATTTATTCTCCCGTATACGAAGGGTTTCTGTGCTTATATTATAATAATAGCCCATGGCATTATTCATTAAACTTCACATCGTTATAAAATTTGTTCCCATTGCACCTATTTATCTCATTGCTATTTTTTAATGGAATTACCACCTTGTGACAACACTGGTCCTTCGATTTTTTTATTTTTATCATTCGGTGTTTTTATACCACTTAAGTTCTCTTTATAATCAGAAACGGTCTTCTTGCTTGTAGTATCCAATTCTTCTCTTTTTCTTTTGTCCATGATGCTCTTAAAATCCGCTACTTGCGCTGCAATATGGCTTTTGGCCGTACCTTTAAATACGCTCTCATAAACAGATTCCTTAGTAAAGCCTCTCCAATTTTTTTCGACACTGGGGTTCCATGCGGCGGTATTGCGGACGGAAAATTCTATTTTACTTTGAGAAAAATTAGGATGGTGTTCACCAAGTACAACTAATGCAGTCCATAAATATTGCAATTCCTCTTCTTTTCCTTTAACCCCTTTCAATGTAATTGGGGTTTTACCATCCCAACGTTCCAGCAAATTCATTGCTGCCTCGATTGCATCTTTGGCTTTGTAGTTTGGGTCTTCAGATAAATAAAATATCTTCACTTCTTGGGGATGACGTTTATAAACCTCTGATCCCTGCAGAAGCCCGGGAACAATTTTCCCCTCAGGATGAAAATCGACAGTAAAACGGCCTTTATCGGCTTCAATTTTGTTACCCGGATTATTTTCGTCGGGCTGGTAATGAACCATATCAGCGCATAGAACTTTGCCCTTTTCAGGGATTTCTTCTATTGAATAATTTGGATCTCGATTGGTACTTAAAGTAGTTCCTAACGTTGAGGTTGCCGCAGGATTTAATTGCCTAGCTAAAGTTGCCACTTGATCTTTTTCTATGGCTTTATACATAACATTTGATGACTTATGCTGTAATCTAACTTTACCACTGGAAAACTCATCAATTGTTGATAACAAACCTTTTTCGCCCGAAATTTTAGCTTTCGTCGTTTTATAAAAAGCTAACTGCTCAGCAACTGCAGTTTTCTCGGCTTCTAACTTTTCACGCATCTCGGTAAATTGTCGTCTAACTTCCAGACTCTTGATGTCATTGGGTGGTTGTGGCTCTTTTGTACTCTCAAGACATGCATCCAAATCGCGTAAATTAGTCTCTAAGTGCTCTATAATCTCATCACATTGCTCAGACAATTCTTTATATGTCTTTTTCATTGCCTGAGTTCTTTCTGATGTGTTCCCTTCGAGTGCCAAGTTGTATAAGCTTGCCTGCAATATCTTATTGTCAGGAATTTTCTCAAGCTTTGCTTTATGCTCTTCAATGGATGGCTTGCTTTTTTGTAGTTCAGTTAATTCCTGAGTTACTTCATTGATAATCTTTTGTTTATTTTCGTCGTTATCTTTGTCAAATAGATTCTTTCGTTTTTCAGCTTTTATTTCACGAAATACCGTTGGAGTAAGCGCTCTGCTTAATGATTCTTTCAGTGCTTTTGATTGCTCATCGTTTGGCTCTGGAATCAACTTATCAAGAAACTCATGGACATCTTTACTCGCAACAAAAAGGGCTTCCGCCTTCTTTACATCGTCCGCTGATGCCCAAGAACCAGGTCTGCCAACTTTTAAAAATAGTTCATCAAACCTTTTCCCAGCCGGTAATATTCTAGGTTCTTGTAGTCGTTCATAGACAATAACATTGTTCTTATGATGTGCTTGAATTTTATTGGCTACTTCATGAGGAGGAGCCAAAACATTTGAATCAGCAGCTGTTAAATTAAACGCTTGATAAAATTCATTCTTATTGGCAGGACTCCCACTTGCGACCCAAAGTGCTTCAACCAATGTTTTATAATGATCAGGATCCGAGAAATTAAGTGCTCTATGATCAAATAAAGCTTGATTTACTGCTGCAATTTTATCGGTAGGAATATCGAGGTTGACCAGTAACTTGGCTATAACAGGATTATGAACATTCTTAAAAGCGGCATTTCTTTCATTTTCCAGTACCAGAGCGCTAACATTGAGAGGTTGACCATGAGAATTAACAGTTCCCCAAAAAAACTTAATCTGTTCCGGAGTTCGCGCATTAATTACAAGATTTAAGTCATTACGCTTTTCCACTGAAAGGATTTCGACCTGCTTTTCCTCAGGCAATTGGCGAAACAAATCAATTAATGCTTTATGGGCTTCACGGCCATAACTGCTTTGGGTTTTATCGACCAAATCCTTAAAATCTTCGATACGCTGATCACGAGCAAATGATTTAAGCTGCTCTCGAATGACGCCCTTTATATCATTTAGGTGTTCTGGCTTAAGAAAATCTAATGAAAAGGAATCATTTCCATTATCTATAAACCCAGCCAATCGTTTTGGTAAATCTTTGATTTTAGCTTGATCAAGCCCTTTTAAATAACCTATGTTATGAGCGTTGGAAGGAATTTTTGACAACAACCCCTTGATCATAGACACTTTAAACAAAGTGAGATTATCTGTTCCTACCGCTTTATCGATAATCGCATCATGTCCTGGAATACCATTTTTTAATGCAGCTTTTAAATCGGCTTCATTATTGGCATTACAAATTGGAGCTCCTTTGGTGGTGCGGTCGCCTAGATTTAGGCCATCCTTTAATAATTTATCTTGCAAATATCGTGCACACAATTGTTGTTGTACTTTTGCGCCTAATACGGCTTTATCTTCTTTAAGTGTGTCATTTACCGCAAGGAATTCTGGCTGATTTAACAAGGTATTAAGGAACCCTTCCGGGCTGGCAATTCCTAACATTGGGGTTTTGCTTGATAGCCAGGTATAATCCAGTGTGCTAAGAATTCGGTTAAATTCTTCCAGGGCAGCAACTTTTTTTAAGGCATCACTACGTTCTTGAGCTTTATCAAACAGTTCATCGGGAAATTCTTGCTCCAAAGAAGTCAGCCCTTCTTCTGGAAAACCCAGTGCCTGTGCCGCCACTTTAAGGTCATTCCTGGCGCTGATTAAATCATCGAGTAATTTTGGATTCTGGAGGTCTGGTTTAGCGATTAATTGAAATAATAACTGTTTCGCTGCCTGTTGTTGAATTCGAATCACCGCTTCATCAGTCAAGATATCCCTGGAATCATTGGTACCTGGATGTCCTGGTGTAGCATGAGGTGCCGTTGCATGCCATCCTTGAGGCACAGGCATCTCAGGGACTACCTTTTTCGTCAAATAAGCCCTACACTCATCAGAATTATATTTTAAAATATTAATTAAAACTTCTTGATCGGTAACTGCACTCAGACCAAAGTGAATGCGTTGTTCTGTAGCCGCTTGTTTGATTTTTGCAAAACTATCAACCCGATCCGTTGAGTCTAAAAAAGTTTCATCATTTAGATAATCATCAGCATCGGCTCCCGCCAAAAACCTTGGATTTGTAGATTCCCAAGTATCAATTCCATCCGGCCTTATGCCAAACTCTCTTCCCCATAAAACCCGATGTTTTGTAACTGCTTTACGTAAATTTACCGGATCACTCAAATCAACTGAGATTAATTCATCTAGTGCATGGCGTGCTAAATCCCCTTTTGATAACAACGCAGGATTATTTATTGCAGCTAAAAGAGAGTCGTTCTTAGGCATAATCAAACCATTCAAACCATTATCTATATATTTTATGCTAAATTAATTAAATTATCCTTAAGTATCACATTAAATAATCACATCTTGCTTGAAGAAAGACTGTAAGATGGACTAACGTATAACATTAGTATAGCAAGATAAAGGGATTGAAATGATGAAAATTATACTTTGGGGACTATTATTTGCATTCATAAATTTTGCTTATGCTCAAGGTTGTGTGATTGGCGAAATTCCTTCACAACCCCGTTATGTCTGTTTTGATGGCAAAACATTACAGCTAGCAGAAGATGGCCATTATCGCTGGAATGCCAAAAGAGGTTGTTTTGTGAGCGCCGTTCCCTGCTGTGCCTACAAAGCCACTCATTACGCATTTTATCCCGACCCCACCAAAATTGGCGCCGCATATGCCCGTTGCCGCCACGATTACCCATTTCATCTGGGGGAAATGCAAACGCATTAATAATTCATTTTGTTCAAAATTCATGTCATTCCCGCGCAGGCGGGAATCTATTCTTCAACTAACACTGTACCTCATTAGAAATAGATTCCCGCCTACGCGGGAACGACATTGCGCACAAACAATTTGTCCATCTCACAAACCAAGCAAAAAATTAATTTGATCGATAGATTCCCGCCTACGCGGGAATGACATTGCGCACATACAATTTGTCCATCTCACAAACCAAGCAAAAAATTAATTTGATCGATAGATTCCCGCCTACGCGGGAATGACATTGCACACAAACAATTTGATCGATAGATTCCCGCCTGCGCGGAAATGACATTGCACATACAAAATTTGTCCTCTTATGAACTCAATCGACACAAAAAAAGATGATGATGCTTCAGTTATTATAAACCGGGATTACATCCCGAGATGGGGTTCTTGTAACTCGTATGTCGAGGAGGCTTCTGGTTGTGTCCCACAAGAAAAGAAGCAAAAAGAATTGGATTTTTTGGTTTCATGCTGCTCTAAAGCCCGGTTGATCAGAGTATTGATTTCCCATTGAGTAGAACTCCATCCATATAATCCCCTTAGCTGGCGAATAATCCATAATTTGCTGCGTAACTGGCGTATGTATTTCACCCCCGCCGATTCTTCTTCAGATGAGTAACCATTTATATCGTATCTTAATTGATGCAGTCTGTTCTCAAATTTAGGGTGTTCTTTATTCACTTTAATAAAGTGTTTAATGCACTCTAGAGCTAAATTCTTTTGAAATTTGAGACAAAACCGATGATCCTCACCTATATCTCTTAAAATTTGTTTAAAAGATCGATAACTCATATTGGGTCTTATTCCTTCCAAATAAGGATTTTTAAAAGCATATGCTTTAACTATAGATGGAAGGCCAGAATCCCTATATATCTTGGTTATTTGCGCCCCATTTTGTATTAAATGCTTGCTGATTAACATCCCATTGTTTTGTGCGTCAGATTCATCAATCGTTCCAGCTCGAACTCGTTCTGCCGCAATATCTAAAGGAGTTTTACCCGCTTTGTTTTTGACATTAATGAACTCACCAAACATGCTCAAAGTTTCTTCATAGCGATACTCACCCAGCTTAATTGCTGTATGTAAAGGGGTATCCCCTTCCTCAAATCCCCCCCCAGCTTTACATAGATTCTCATATTGATGAAACGATTCACGAACTTTGTGTACAAGCACCTCAGTTAGCAAATGTGGCGGAATGATTTCTTTCAATAAAGCCTCTGTTTGCCCCTTATCTAATTTGCATACATAATTTCGAAATTCTTTTATCGAAAACAATGCGGCACGCAAACGGGCAATCCTTGCTATGGTCGTTTGAGTCATTAAAGCGACTTCGGCGCGATCAGAAGCGCTTTCCATCTCCGCACAATCTTGTAATGTCTGCTTAATAAGCTCATTCGGAATTAATATATGTTTATAAAAAGATTTCCATTTGGCGTTGATAAACAGGGGATTATGACTTAGCAGAGAAAATGCATTGATATCAGCATAATTATGGTATTCCTTATTGTCAAAAGGATTAGCAATATAACCAAATTTTGTTGGCCAATAGGAATTAGAAGAATGGGTTAAACACGTTAGAGACTTAAGATCCTCAATTGTGATGTCAAACGCATGGGCACCGTGTATTAAGTGGAAAGGCCGGCGAGTATGAAACCCCATGATGCTATCTACGAACATCAAATCATGATCAATTTTAAAGAATACCACCTGAGGCTTACCATTGCGCTCTACCAGATAAAAACCATAATTTCCTTTATGCAAATCATCCTCTTCCAAAGTATAAGAAGTTGCGAGGATGCTGGCTAAAGATTCATAATCAATGGTTAAATTTCCATCTATCTCCGCTTCAACTAGGCGCGCAAAAAAACCCTGCGGCAATTTATCCAGAAAATAAATGGGTATTTGGATGGGATCATTGGGGCGAAAAGGAGAAGTGGTGCAACCTGTATTAGGATCATTTAATGTATAAAAGTCATGCTCTGAACGCTCCTTGTTTGCTATAACATAGCAAAGATGCTGAACGGCTAAACCAAGAATATTTTTTTCCTCATCTACCACCAGGTTGTTGGATGGCGTTAGATCAGATAATAAAAACAAGCGAGCCAACTGGCTAAACATCACTTCCAAACGAGAGAATTCCGCTCGATCGTATTTATTCTTTTTATAAATGATTTTATAGGGTGGTTTTTCCCGATTGGGAGGAGTATATACCGCTTTAAGATACGCCTCATGTCCCGATGCATGTGAAGCAGGCCCTAACGTAATGTCTCTAATCTGAAAAAATGCAGCCATGAACCATAGATCGGAATCAAATTGCTCTAAATTTTAACACGAAGAACAAAAAAATCAATTCTCATCGATTGTCAAATTATCATCTTGTGAATCAAAGTCTGCGCTGCTATTTAAACGAATTTGCAAACCAACATTATTTTTTGAGTCAGCATACTTAATTGCATTTTCCTTGGAAATCACCCCATTTCGATATAATTTTAATAAAGCCTGATCAAAAGTCTGCATGCCCTGTTCGGTGCTGCGCTCCATAGCCTCTTTAATGTCATCAATTTTTCCTTTCTCGATCAAATCAGAAACATAAGGTGTATTTAATAATAATTCTACAGCGGCCATACGTTGATTGTTCACACCGGGAATAAGACGCATTGAAATAATAGCTCGCAAATTAAGCGACAAGTCCATCAATACCTGTTTTCTTGCATCTTCAGGGAAAAAATTGATAATGCGATCCATTGCCTGATTTGCATTATTGGCATGGAGCGTCGAAATACATAAATGCCCTGTTTCTGCATAGGCAATAGCATGCTTCATCGCATTGCGCTCACGAATCTCGCCGATTAAAATCACATCAGGAGCTTCACGCATTGCATTGATTAAGGCATTATCATAGCTCATTGTATCGATACCCACTTCACGTTGATCCACTATGGATTTTTTATGCTGATGAATAAATTCGATGGGGTCTTCAATCGTTAAAATATGCCCACTTTGATTTTCATTGCGATAATCAATCATCGCCGCCAAAGTTGTTGATTTCCCCGATCCTGTAGCACCTACGACCAAAACCAGGCCACGTAACTCCATAACAATCGATTTTAAAATCAGCGGTAAATTTAATTGTTCAATTGAAGGAATCTTATTCTTGATATAACGCACCACCATAGAGATGTCTCCACGCTGGCGAAACAAATTAATTCTGAAACGCCCAACGGCGGCAATGGAGAGCGCCATATTCAGCTCCCAATTAGCCTCGAATTCTTTACGCTGATCATCATTCATCAGCGATAAAACAATTTCAGCCATTTGTTGGGATTTAAGTGGTACCTGGCCTACAGGAGAAATGACTCCTTCAATTTTAATATGGGGTGGCGCTCCTACACTAAAAAATAAGTCTGAAGCACCGCGGTCAACCATTAATTTAAAAAAAGGAGTTATGTCCATATATCATCCCACCATCGTCTGAATATAGCCTGGTTGAAAAAGGGTCCAGGCTACGACAAGACAAGTTTAAGAAATCACCAAATCACGTATCCTTCGAATTTCCAATTCATTCTGGCACGTCTTTAAAAAAATCGCCTTGGCATTTTTTGCTGCCTCACTCTCTAGGGGCATTAACTCAACCACTTCATAGAGACGCATCAAAAAATTCACACATTCTTCTTTAGTATATTCTATGGATTTCATTTTGGGAGAAAGACGTTTCTTTTTTATACTCTTATCCTCCAATTCACTTTTCAAATCAGGCTACATTTTTTCCAAAACTTCATGCAAATATTTAACAGGTTCGATTATCATTGAAGAGTTATTCTGTTTCGGCGCATTGGCAAACGGGACAATTGCTCGTTTAAAACCATGTTTTGCTGCTTCTTTCAAGCGCTCTTGCCCACTTTGGACCGGTCTAATTTCACCTGCTAGGCCTACTTCACCAAAGATAATGGTTTCCCTATCAAAAATTCGATTACGTAAACTGGATACTACTGCTGCTAATAAGGCCAAGTCGGACCCGGTTTCCGTCACCTTCACGCCACCCACTACATTAATGAAAATATCTTGATCGTACGTAGCAATTCCTCCATGTCGATGTAAAACAGCCAGTAAAATAGCCAAACGATTGGATTCAAGCCCAACCGTCACACGCTTGGATTGCTGCCCATGTGCTTCATCAACCAGAGCTTGTACTTCAACCAACATAGGGCGCGACCCTTCCCACGTAACCATCACGGCACTACCTGCAGTAGGCTCTGGCTGACGCGATAAAAAAATCGCTGAGGGATTAGCCACTTCTTTTAAACCTTTGTCCGTCATCGCAAACACACCGAGCTCATTGACTGCACCAAAACGGTTTTTAATGGCACGAATGACCCTAAACCGACTGTCACTTTGGCCTTCAAAATATAAAACACTGTCTACCATATGCTCTAAAACTCGTGGACCGGCTAAAGCACCCTCTTTCGTTACATGTCCAACCAGAAACACCGCGGTTTGCGTTAGCTTGGCAAAACGAACCAATTGTGCTGCCGATTCACGCACCTGGCTTACCCCTCCAGGAGCAGAACTAATCGTTTCTGTGAAAATAGTTTGAATGGAATCGATAACGATGACTTTAGGATTTTCTTTTTGTGCTTGCGCAATAATTGACTCAACCTGGGTCTCGGCTAAAAGTCGTAATCCCGCCAAAGGCAATCCCAGTCGTTTGGCACGCATAGCTACTTGTTGTAAGGATTCTTCACCAGTCACATACAAAACAGTTTCTTGCATGGAGAGATTGGCCAAGGTTTGCAATAACAAAGTCGATTTACCGATGCCCGGATCGCCGCCAATTAGGACTACAGAGCCATAAACCAATCCCCCACCAAGTACTCTGTTAAGTTCGGATAAACCACAATCCATACGCACTTCTTTATCCATAACCACATCTTCTACAGCTGTGATTACTGAGCGTTGATTCACCCAAGAACCGCTGCGCGAATTCCGACTCACCGGCATACCTTCTTCTGCGATCGAATTCCATGCCCCACACTGCGTGCACTGTCCAGCCCATTGCTTAAAAATTGCGGCACATTGACTGCATACAAATTGGGTTTTCGTTTTCATACTTATTCCATCAGATTCAGTTGCCGTTAATATACACGATTTAGTTTATCGAATCTTCATTAGGCATCTCCTGGAGGCAGCCGAGAGAAACCAGGGAATACAATTCAAATAAAATTAATTTACTTACATTGAATCCTGAGTACAACTTAGTATAATCAGTACATTTTGCACAATCAGGACAAAATCTATGAGCCAAGGTATGCATTTTGAGCAATCGATCACGGAACTAGAGGAAATTGTCAGGCAACTGGAAAAAGGCGAACTTTCTTTAGAAGACTCACTGAAACAATTTGAAAAAGGAATTAGCCTGGCCAGACGTTGTCAGGATGTGCTACAAAAGGCCGAACAGAAAATAGAAACATTAACCTCTGCAGAACCCAGCTCGGATGAACAATTAAGTGATAAGTAATTACATAAAACGGCACGAAGAATTTCTACAGCAAATAATCAATGACGCTTCTATACCTGCAACAATGATACGTTCTGCAATTAATTATTCTCTATTCCCTGGTGGAAAGAGAATCAGACCTGTTTTGGTTTATTTAACCGGGGACTTGCTCGATCTTGATTTAAAAATTCTCGATGTTATTGCTGCAGCGATTGAATTAACGCATTGCTATTCGTTAATTCATGATGATCTCCCTGCCATGGACAATGATGATCTGCGTCGTGGCAAACCGAGTTGTCATAAAGCTTTTGATGAGGCAACAGCGATTTTAGCCGGTGACGGCATGCAACCTTTGGCTATTGAAGTCTTATTAACTCATCTTTCTCCACTGATTCAACCCCAACAAGTCATTGCGGTTACTCTTGAGCTTGTTAAAGCCAGTGGCATTAGTGGGATGGTAAGTGGACAAAGCCTGGATTTGTCTGAATTAGCGAAATCGTCTACGAGCGAAAAACAACTCAGAGAAATTCACTATCTTAAAACCGGGCGACTTATTTTAGCGTGCATTGAAATGGTTCTGAATGCTCGTGCAACATCGGAAGCACATCAAGTCGCCTTACGGACTTATGCCAGTCATTTAGGCCTGGTTTTTCAAATGCAAGACGACTACCTGGATCATTATGCTCCTGCAGACTTGGGTAAAGGGCGCTCCTCTGACTTGGCAAACCAAAAAACTACGTTTGCAACTCTGTATTCCAAAAATAAATTGGAGGAGGAAATCAACTCGCATTATCAAATTGCCGTTGATGCACTAAAAATATTTGATCGCAAAGCACTTGCATTGATTGACTTAACCAGGAAATTACAAGAACGTAGTAAATTAGACAGATAACCTGGGTTGCTCTACGCCCCACCCAGGCTATAATTACAATCCAAAATCAATCCGTGGCCTAAATTGAAAGGAGACAGGTATGTCAACCGCAATCGTATGGTTTCGTCAGGACTTGCGCTGTCATGATAATCCAGCATTGTATGCAGCCTGTAAAAATCATCGCGAGATCATTCCTCTTTATATTTTAGAAGATCCCTGCGAATCAATCGGTAGATCGCAAGGTTGGTGGCTACATCATAGTCTCTCCAGTTTGCAAAAAGAATTAAAAAAACATGGCCTGGAGCTATGCCTAAGGAAAGGAAATGCTTTACTGATTTTAAAAAAACTCATGGAACATCATGCAATTACTGAAATTTATTGGAATCGATGTTATGAGCCAGCCAGTATTGCGCGTGACAAACACATTAAGAAAGAATTGACCACTCTGGGGATAAAAGTAAACTCATTTAACGGAAGTCTGCTAAATGAGCCTTGGACCATCAAGAATAAAAATGGCGAGTACTTTAAAGTATTTACCCCATTTTGGAAACAATGCTTAAAGCAAATTGAAATACCAAATACTCTTATTGTTGATAAATGGCCTGATAGTCCTGAGATTAATTCAGACAACATATTCAATTGGAACCTTTTACCTAAAAACCCTGATTGGGCAAAAGAATTCCATGCGTTTTGGGAGCCTGGTGAGCTCGGCGCCCTGAAAAAGCTGGATCTTTTTATTCAACATCATCTGCAAAATTATAAAAAATATCGTGACGAACCGAGTAAAACGGGCACATCGCGTCTGTCACCACATTTACATTTCGGCGAAATTAGTCCCTGGCAAGTATGGAGGGCAATTGATCAAGCCCAGTTTCAACAAGATTTTGACCTTGGCTCAGTCGAACGTTTTCTCGCAGAATTAGGATGGAGAGAATTCTCCTACCATTTACTTTATCACGCCCCTAGTTTGCCTCATGACAATTTTCGTCCAGAGTTCGATGCTTTTTTATGGCAAAATGATAATGAACAATTGAAACTCTGGCAAAAAGGGTTAACCGGTTTCCCCATTATTGATGCTGGAATGCGTGAATTGTGGCGAACTGGCTACATGCATAACCGAGTACGAATGATTGTTGCCTCATTCCTGGTCAAAGATTTATTAATCGATTGGCGAGAAGGAGCGAAATGGTTTTGGTATACACTCCTTGATGCCGACTTGGCAAATAATTCTGCCAGTTGGCAATGGGTAGCTGGCTCAGGAGCAGACGCCGCACCTTACTTTCGCATTTTTAATCCCATACTCCAAGGAGAAAAATTTGACCCCCAAGGTCAATACGTTAAAACATGGGTACCAGAATTAGCACAAGTTTCTAGTAAATGGGTTCACAAACCTTGGGAAGCGCCTCAAAATGAGTTACTCATTACCCTGGGTAAAGATTATCCTTTTCCCATAGTAGATCATAATCTAGCAAGGAAAAGAGCATTACAACTGTATCAAGAAATTAAGCGAAGATAAGTATTCAATAAAATACTAACTCTTGCGCCTCATGATCTGCGAAACAGGGATCATGGTTTCTATCCCAAGTTCTGTTTTTCTTTGCTCGCCTTTCCAGGCATGTCCATAAACTACTTCATAGGTCAACGGATATTTCCCGTTATCAGTTTGCAGGGTAGAATAATTTTGCTCAAATTGTCGCCAAGCCGTTTTCCCGGTTAAACCCTGGTTTCTTTGAGGATTAATATTTTTTACCCCTTGAGCTTTTAAAGCCTGTAATAACTTGGGCAGACTTTCATAATGCACCGCCAATAATTCCATATCGACTACTGGCTCCAAGAAATGCTCTGCCATCAGATAATCACCTACATCATGCATGTCAGCAAACTCATTAACATGAGCATGTTGATTTGCTCCGGACCAGGCGTATTTTAATTCTTTAAAGGTATCAGGACCCAAGGTAGTGAACATCAAGCATCCATTAGCTTTCATCACTCGATTCAATTCGCGAAAAACTTGCTGTAAAGGGCTACCCCAGTGAATCACTTGATTGGCAAAAATCAAGTCAAATGCGCCTGTAGCAAATGGCATATGCAACATATCTGCAGCCACTAAAGACCACTTGCGCCGCCAACCTTGTTTTTTTTGCGCCTGAATTAACATCAACGCTGCCAAATCCAAACCAACAACCTGGGCCTTTGGATATATTTTGGTCAATTCATAGGAAAAAAAACCTGGTCCACATCCAAGGTCAAGAATACGCTGTGGCTTCATATTCAAATACTGCAATCGCTCTAATAAGCGTACTCCAATTTCTTGTTGTACCTTAGCAGCACGTTCATATTCAGCGGCATGTTGATTAAATGCCTTGCTAATTTCGTAGATAACAGCCATTATAAAACCAGGAAAAATTAATGGATTCCAACGCTCGTGCGCCAGAAAATATGGAGTTTAACACAAAGTTTGCGCTTGTACTCAATATGCGCCTTATGCAATCAATTTCATCATTGCAAAATGGCAGTATGCAGCGCATGTATTGAGCTCATGACTCGCTTAGGCCCTGCTTGCCGCTACTGCGCTTATCCTTTACCCGATACGCATCTGCTAGTCTGTGGGCGCTGTATTAAAAAAACACCTCATTTCGATCGTGCAATCATTCATTACATCTTTGAAGAACCACTGCGCAGCCTTTTGCATCAATTTAAATACCATAATGGTCTTTATCTCGGTTCTTTTCTAAGTCACTTAATTCTAAATTCACTCAGTCATGAAACCAAACCTCAATGTTTAATCCCTGTTCCTATGCACCCGCAACGCATCAAGGCACGCGGATTTAACCATGCAGCAGCTTTAGTTCGTTTACTCGCCCGAAAACTACAGTTACCTTATGATTTAACCAGTTGTCAAAAGATCATTAATACAGAGCCCCAGGCAAGCCTTGATGGAGAACAAAGACAAAAAAATTTACGCCATGCGTTTAAAACTAAAAAACTTCCCTGGCATCATGTAGCAATTATTGATGATCTCTTAACTACTGGCAGCACGGCCAATGAGCTGGCACTCACTCTAAAAAAATCGGGAGTAAAACAGGTAGACGTATGGTGCTGTGCACGAACCGTGGGTAAATCATCACATTGAACATCAAAATTTAGATTCGCTGCAGATCATTCATCAATAAATGAACCAATAACACACAAAATATAATAAATACCAGTCGATGTAATAAAAGCTCCATTGGCACTGAGACCGCTTTGCCGCGGACTTTTTCAATTAGCGCATACAGTATAGAACCTCCATCCAAGCCAGGGATAGGAACTAGGTTAATCACTGCAACGGCCAGACTTAAAGTGGCTATAAAAAATAGAAAAACAGCCACTCCCTGGGTGAATGAGGCTACTGACGCGGCAAAAATACCCAGAGGTCCTAACAATACTGAAAAAGGGATTACTCCAGTAAGTAATTGTTTCAATATCATTAGAAAAAAATAAACCATATTGCCCATGTACTCATTCGTTTTATGTATTGCATCCATAAGAGATGAAGCGCGCAATGTATTTTTTGGCGCCGATAAATCAGGTTTAATACCCAATTGCGTCAATAAAGATGTTTTTACTCCACGAAACTGCTGATGGCTTAAGTCAAGCATTGTTTTTGACTCTTTACCATCAGCCCGAATAAGCGTAACCGGAATATTGTTTTTTCCCCATAGAATCACTAAACGCATCCCCACATCACTCCAGGTCGGAGTAGCAGAACCGTCAATCGATTTGAATTTATCGCCAGCAAGCATTCCTGATTGCGCGGCAGTACTGTTGGGGAGTACTTCTTTGATTTCTGGCAAAGTATATGTAAGACCTATGCTATACACTAAAACAAAAGCAAACCATGCTGTAATCAGATTTGCCGCAGCCCCAGCCAATAAAATAAGAATACGCTGCCAAATCGGTTTTTTATCAAAACATACGGCGTGCTGTTTCGGATGCACCGGACTGATTCGTGTATTTTCTAATTGGACGTAGCCCCCTAACGGAAAAAAAGCCCATACCCATTCACAACCACTTCGACTTTGCCAACGCAATAACGGCTTGCCAAAACCTATAGAAATTTTTTTGATTCGCACTGAAAAAATGCGTGCTACTAATGCATGCCCGCCCTCATGTATTCCAACAACCAAAATTAATGTAAGAATAATGGCGATAATTGCCAAAAGCATAAGCTACTCCTTCACCGAGGGCGTGTGTTATCAACGATTAATTCCAATACAGGCGTTCCTTTTCTACCATTGAGTTCATAACCTTGCCGATAAACTTCAAAAATACGATACGCCTGATTCGATTCGCTATCAACTAACTCAACATCATCTCCCTGTTCATCAATTAACGTGACTGTTAAATGAATTTCACGAAATCCAGCGATATGATATCGTTCTTTAAATAATTCTAATACACGTGCCAAACTTTTTGCTGCTTCTTCGCCACTGTGTTCGCCTTGCAGGATAATATCCATGATGCTCTCCCCATAACTTGGGATTTTTGTATAAAACCCTCTACTCTTGTTAGCGGCAAAATAAAAATGTACTTTAATTTTACAGCTGTTTTTTTTTAATTGGGCTGTAGACAAGGCCTCTGCAGGGCTTCATTATCATTGTTTTGGAATCAAAATAAAGAAATAAGGCAGTATGCCCCTACAAATTTACCGCCTAATCGTTTACAATTCCACGATTAACTCAATAAATCATATTCAAATAATTTATATTCTATGGTGTTTGTTGCTTGCGGACTAAATCATAAAACTGCTCCAATAAACGTGCGTGAAAAAGTCGCCTTATCTCCGGCTACCCAGGATTCCTTGCTCCATAGCTTGTTAAATCTACCAGAAGTAAATGAAGCGGCTATTTTATCAACCTGTAATCGCACAGAAATATACTGCGACACCCAAGATCCTCAAATCATTGCACGTTGGCTTAGCAAAGAACATCAATTACCATTAGATGCATTATCCCCATTCTTTTATGTGCATAAAGGCCATCAGGGAATCAAACATCTTTTACGTGTTGCCAGTGGTCTAGACTCCATGATGATTGGTGAACCCCAGATTCTTGGGCAAATGAAACAAGCCTACCAGCATGCTTGCAACCTCAGTGCAATAAAAACAGAATTACGTCCAATTTTTGAATATGTTTTTTGTGCTTCAAAGCGCGTACGAACGCAAAGTGGAGTGGGTACAAATCCCGTTTCAATTGCGTATGCTGCAGTCCAATTGATAGGACAGCTTTTTACAGACTACAAATCGCTGAATGTTTTTTTAATTGGTTCAGGCGAAACCGCTTCTTTAGTTGCTAAATACTTGCGTCAGCAGGGCGTTGAACGTTTTATGGTTGCAAGTAGAACGCTTGAAAATGCGGAAAAACTTGCCAACTCATTTAATGGAAAAACCATTCCAATTACTGATATTGCTGAATATTTACCTCAAGCAGACGTCATTGTCTCCGCGACAAATTGTCCAATCCATTTTATTAATAGGAGTTTGGTCGAAGAGGCATTAAATCAAAGAAATCATGCACCCATGTTTTTCTTGGATTTATCAGTTCCCCGAGACGTAGAAGATAACATCAAGGAATTGGGACAAATACAACTTTATAACATCGATGATTTGCAATTCATGATCGATAAAGGCATGGAAGAAAGACGCCATGCCGCATTACATGCAGAACAATTAATCGATGAAGAATTGAATAAATACATCCGCAAGCATCGCTCACTTAAAGCCAAAAAAGTCATTTGTGATTACCGCAGTCAAATGCAAGACTTGGCACAAAAAGAGTTGCAGCGCGCTTTGAAAAAACTTTCTGCCGGACAATGTCAGCAGGTCGTTTTAAATGAATTTAGTGAACGCTTGGTTAATAAACTCACACATAGCCCTACTGCAGGTTTAAGGCAAATCGCTAAAGATGGCCGGGAAGATTTATTTACTTTGGCACAATATCTTTTTAATACAACAACACATCAATCATCCTATGAAGAAATCTCTTGAAGTTAAACTGCAACAAATGCTCGAGCGATATCAAGAAGTAGGTCGCTTGTTATCAGAAGCGTCAGTTATTGCAGATCAGAATCAGTTTAAAACTCTTTCCAAAGAATACGCTCAGTTAGAGCCAGTAGCGACATGTTATGAAACCTACGTTGAGGCTAACAATAATTTATCTTCACTGAACGAAATGCTCGAGGGAGATGATAAAGAGCTGGCATCAATGGCCGAAGAAGAGTTGGCAGACGCTCAAAAGCAAATAGATGAGCTTGACGAACAGTTACAGTGGCATTTGATTCCCAAAGATCCAGATGATGAACGTAACATTTATCTCGAGGTCAGAGCAGGAACTGGCGGTGATGAGGCCGCAATTTTTGCCGGGGATCTTTATCGTATGTACAGTCGATATGCAGAAAACCAAGGCTGGCAACAAGAGTTAATCAGTGCCAGCCACGGTGAGCATGGTGGATATAAAGAAATTATCGTGCGTATTAGTGGTAACGCAGTTTACTCGCAACTTAAATTTGAATCCGGGGCTCATCGTGTACAACGTGTGCCTGAAACCGAATCGCAAGGTCGGGTACATACCTCTGCATGTACTGTAGCCATCATGCCTGAGGTGGATGAAATTGATGACATCCAAATTAATCCTGATGATTTACGAATTGATACATATCGTTCTTCAGGCGCTGGAGGCCAGCACGTCAATAAAACCGATTCTGCGATACGAATCACGCATATCCCAACGGGTGTAGTAGTAGAATGCCAAGATGAACGCTCCCAGCATAAAAATCGTGCCAAAGCCATGTCTTTACTTAAAACCCGCTTGCTGGATGCCGAACAAAGCAAACAAAAGAAAGAACAAGCACAAACTCGTAAATCACTAGTAGGTACAGGCGATCGTTCTGAGCGCATTCGTACTTATAACTATCCCCAAGGTCGACTGACTGATCATCGGATTAATTTGACGATCTATCAACTTGGTGACGTGATGGAAGGAAATTTGGCATTAGTTATCGAACCATTAAAACGCGAGTACCATGCAGAATTACTCGCAGAGCTGGGGCGAAATGATTAATATTCGCACCGCTCTGGGAAAAACTCCAGATCTGGAAACAGAGATTTTACTCTGTCATGCTTTAAAAAGAACCAGAACATACCTCTTTGCACATCCTGAAGAATTACTTACTTCAGAACAATGGGAACACTTCCAAAGTTTAATGGCTCAAAGAGCGCAAGGAATTCCCATTGCCTATATCATAGGTGAACGCGAGTTCTGGTCACTGAATTTAAAAGTCAGTAAGCATACCTTAATTCCACGACATGAAACGGAGCGATTAGTAGAATTAGCCTTGGAGCTTATCCCCAATCGCCCAGATACCTATGTTCTAGACTTGGGTACTGGCAGCGGAGCCATCGCCTTGGCCCTTGCTAAAGAGCGACCTCACTGGCATATTATTGCTGCAGATATTAGTCAAGAAGCGTTAAATATTGCAAAAGAAAATGCACAAAGCCATAAGATAATGAATGTAAGTTTTTATCTGTCCAATTGGTTTAGTAACATTCCTCGACGCCAATATCACGCTTTGGTTGCTAATCCACCTTATATTTCAGAGCTTGATCCTCATTTACAACAAGGCGATTTACGTTTTGAACCGCAAAATGCTTTAGTGAGTAGTCAAGAAGGCTTAGCTGATCTACAATGTATTATTAAACAAGGTTATGACTACCTTTTACCTGACGGCCTGATTTTGCTAGAACATGGGTATGATCAAAAATTAAAAGTACAGACTATACTTAATGAATTACAATATAAGAACGTACAATGTTGGCAAGATATTCAGGGAAATGACAGAGTAAGTGGGGGTTGGCGATAATTTTATTGATGATACAATCGTTTTTTGGTATACCTAACCGCTTTCTGTAACCCCAGGTTGTACATGAATAGGGAACGGAGGCTAAAATGACCGAACAATTAATTGATAAAACCAATGAGAGACGACACAACGTGAAAAACGACGCGATAGGTAGCATGGGAATCACCCCCTATACGGAAGCCCCTGGTGAAGAATATATGAATGAAAACCAGTTAGCACATATTGAAAAAATATTGCTAGCTTGGCGTCAATCGTTGATGGAAGAAGTCGACCGTACAGTGACGCACATGAAAGATGAAGCGGCTAATTTTCCTGATCCTTCAGATAGGGCCAGCCAGGAAGAAGAATTCAGCATCGAATTACGTACTCGTGATCGTGAACGTAAATTGATTAAGAAGATTGAGGATGCCTTAGAGCGTTTGAGAAATGAGGATTTCGGCTATTGCGAAGCATGTGGTATCGAAATCGGCCTCAAACGTTTAGAAGCAAGACCTACAGCGACTTTATGTATTGATTGTAAGACCCTGTCCGAGATTAAAGAAAAACAAAATCAGGGTGCCTAACTAAATCCAGCTCTTGCAAAGCCGAGATTCATTCAAAATCAACACTTTGTTAAGGGCAGTCTTAAGCAGAAATAAACCCCACTGCCTTTAATTTAAAAATTATGTCATTCCCGCGAAGGCGGGAATGTTATCTCTGAATGAAATGCTGAGTCACTTTAATAATTAGTTTCTATTTTCACGAAAACAAAGGTGAAGTCGAAAATCGTTTAGCTAATTGTTTATAAACGCTGCCGAACTCAGAAAACTCTAGCTAGATGGATTTATCTAAACCGTTGTGACCTTTTAAGGCAAGCAGGTCAGGAAAAAGGATATAGAACCTGTTTGATCCGATTCATTAAATTATTTACATTCAAAATCCTCAAAGAGGTGGAGCGTGTTGGAGCATCTTTACTGGTTCCAAAAGTTCAGGAGCAATAATTAATTTCGATGAATCTTTTCCCTCGATGTCTTCAGCATAATTCGTTAGACGCTTGGACTGGCAAATTGTATCTTCTTTAACTCGAAACAGCGCAAACCCACACTGTCTTTTACGCATCACCTCTCGAACCTGATTCATTCGTTCATTAGAGTAAATGATATTAGGGGTGTACGCTGAAACCAGGGGATCATGATAAGGATGTTTGGTGTAACTCATTACTTTATCTCCTTTTTCAAGAAACATAAACCCGAACCGACTGTTTAAAATTTTTTTGATTTCCTTTTTTAATACTGCCTCCACAGGTTTGGTTGTATTTTTTTTTAAGAAAAATGAGTGCATATTTTTTGCTCCTTTTTAGTATTCCTTATCATTATTACTGAAAACATATTTAACGAAATACCGTAGAAATACGGTAGTAAACATCTCTAGTTTTAATTCTGGTTTCATGTTTATTTTTTATTCTATATGCAGGAATAAAGAAGTTGTTGCCTTGGAAGCAACATGAACTGGAGCAAAATGATGAGATTTTTTCAACCCCACGAAAACCCTAGACGGAGAGTAAATCCGCGCAACTCTTGCCCAATAAAAGAAATACGAGAATATATTATCAAAGACAGTCAAAAAAATGTAACTGTTGAACAGGCGATATCGATGCAGACTGGAGGAGGCTATAAAGCAGATGAATGGCAACAACTTCGCTTAGGAGAAGTTGCCACCAACTCTCTCATTCAATCCCTTATTGGCAAAAAGAGCATTATCGAAGCACCTGCTAATTACAATACAATGGAGTTTAACGATTTTCTGCACTGGTTGGAACAACCGGTTCCCAAAGGAACCAGCAGATACTTTGCGCTGCCTGATGCATTTGGATCAGGAAGAATCCATGGGTATCATTGCGAAAAAGATGAGCATTATCATCAGAAAGTTCAGGTTGGTGAACCCAAATGTCCGGAGACTAAAAAAACGCTACTGCCATTAAGACAGTCACTAGGAATATTTACTGTCCTTGATTGGATGCTGGATGTCCCCGTTGTTGCCGCCAGCACCTCTTCCAATACCGAACATGGAAAAGGTGGAGCCATTCAACTGATAGTTTCCCAGGGGCTATTACTGTATCTCCATGCGAATGTAAATAGGTATGTAGAGCAATATGATGACCGCTACTCGGTACAAAAAGCAGTTAGATACCGCTCACCATGGGGAGATGAAATGGAGTGGGAAATAAGTTCTAAAGTAGAAACAACAAATACTGTCTATCATTGCTCCCCGGACAGCAATGCAGTAAAAGGGACTCCTCCAAGACTTGGTTAAAAGGAATGGGCCAGGGAGGGCCTAATATCGACTGAAGATAATTGGTATCTGAGTGGAAAGCAGGAATTATTTATACTAGCATAAAAATAAGAAAATATTGGTTTTAAAGTATGTATGAACTCAATGATTCACCGTATTTTATTTACAGTAATTTGATTAAAGAATACTGTTTGCCGCTATTTAATTTAACTCCTGTCAAAGGCTTTACTTTTTGCCGTACTTATGAGGATAAAACTGCATTTCTCCTAACTACCGAATATCAGTTTAACCTGGAATGCATTCAACATGAAAAAAGAATTTCCAAGCTTGAAATGCTTCGTACGCCAATGCATACCCTGGAGGGCTATTTTCTAAACTCCCCCGCCCTTGATGGAAAATCCTCTGCTTTTTATGAAACTACTGCGCAAAAATTTGGCTATGGATATAGTTTTACTATTGTCAGAAAGCATGAGAATTACAGTGATTACTTTCATTTTATCGGGGACAAATATCAAATTGATATGAATAATTATTATGTACATAACAAGGCTTCACTGAATAAATTTTGTGATTACTTCATCGAACGAGCAGCAAAAATATTAACTTATAGTGAAAAACAAAATAAATTCATTTTACCTAATACAGCCGTAGAACCCTTTCCAATAAAATCTTATGCAGGTACTTTGGATGAATTTTTCAAAGACTACTCTCTTGAGCGTTCAGGAATCAAATCAGTTAGTTTATCTCAGCGCCAAATTGAATGTGCCCGATTATTAATTATCGGTAAAACAGCCGAGGAAATAGCTATTATTCTTGGCTTATCAAAACGTACTATTGAGCATTATATTGATATTCTAAAAAGAAAATTAAATGCTCATAATAAGGGATTTCTGATTACAAAGTTGCTTCAGCTCTTTCCCGATGAATTCACCTCAATTTCCTAAGAGCATTTGAGTAATGGACGATGTGAGACCATCATTCGATGAATTCTCAGAACCAATACTGTATTTATACGGTATCACCAATTTCAAGTGTTCATCTTATCTTAATGAGCCTCCTGTAACTTATTAATTAAAGCTATAGGAGATGTCATGAAAGTTAAAAACGGTAAATTTGTTGATTCGTACAACGGAAAATACAAACGTCGAAAACGTCAAGTTGAGGTAATTAATGCTTATCTGGACAAGAATGGACTGGTTGTGCATGACTCGATAGATAATGGGGATTGTTTCTTTGATGCAGTGTCGCAACAGCTTGGCCAGATGCCTGGATTAATCTCTTACTCCATCGAGGATCTAAGGGATATTTGCTCAAGCTACGCTGAAAGTCATGCGGAAAGTGAACTGTTTGCTCTTTTAAAAAAAAGAGAGGATTTTAAAGATTTTAAAAATATTAAGGACTATGTCAGAAAAATTAAAAGTGATGATCCGCCTTTATGGGGAAATCAGGATTGTGAAGGAGTCATTCTTGCCAGATATTTCAAAGAAAATCTGGGTATTGAGCTTGTTTTCGAAGTCATAAATTATGAATTGCATTTTGATGAAATAAGCGGAGAGGAAATTTCAGCTGAGGATGTATTTTATATTCGGGCTGAAGGCAAAACCTCCACCAATCCAGATCCGGACAATACTACTCCTTGCATCCGATTATTTAATGCTTTAAATCATTATGTTGCATGCAGTCGCACTGCTCCGATGCAAATGGAACATGGCAATTCATCTGCCCACTCTACACATCAAACTGATACAACAGAGTCCGATCCAATGAACCACAGCAGCCTGGAAAGAATAATACACATCTTACGCGATGAGGGAATATTGGCTGAAGAGCCAACCAACGAAACAGGATCAGCGGCAGGTGATGCTATTGAGAATAAGGAGCTTAGGATCTTTAATAAAAACTTCCTGACAGCTTGTGTACTACGGCTTGTGCAGCTGGAAGAAAATCTCGGCAATAGAGGCAATAGAAATGAGGTAGTTGCTATTGGCAGACTGTTAAAAAGCTATTTTGATTTACTGAAAAAACCTGAAAGCAAAGAAAGTCTGGTGCAATTCAATTCTGATTTAAACCTTGCCCAACAAGCAAGTCAACCATCCCAAATTATCGCTATTCTATATTGGGGGCTAAAAATCATTGGCTTATTAGGAGGGGCTACCTTGGGAGCTGGCCTAAGTGTGCTGAATATGAATCAAACCCATTTTTTATCCTTGTCCGGCTCTGGATATAGCCTTGGGGATATTGCCGCCAAAAAAGGTTTTTTTGGCAATAGAAAACAATTCTCTCTTGCCCTGGATGAAATAAAAGAAGACTTACAGTCGAACTGGAACAAGTCATTATCTTAGCACTCTGCAAACGGGATTAGACAGTTGGTTATTTTAAAATGGGGCTGTCACATCACGTTTGCTTTCCGCGATATTATTTTCAACAACCGTAACAAGAGCAAGCGACTTACTCCCCGATAAAAAAAATGCCCAGCCTCATGTTAAATTGCCGCTTCAATTTGCTGTAAATGCCGTATCACTGCGCCCTTGTTTTTTTCAAAAACTGCCGCGGCATTCTTAATCATCTGTTGACGAAATGTTGGATTAGTATGCAATTGAATGATTCCATCAATGACTTCATTGGCCTGTTGCACTAACAAGATCCCATGGGCCTCTTTAAGTGCATTGCAAATGGCTTTAAAGTTATGGACCTGGTTGCCGCTCAACACGGGTACGTTCATGCCAATGGGTTCCAGTACATTGTGCCCTCCCACCGGGACTAGACTGCCTCCCACAAAAGCATAATCACTGATTTGATAGAAACCTAAAAGTTCTCCCAAACTGTCAAGCACCACAATTTCATTTTCAGGACTCAAGGTGTTTAAATCAGAGCGTAGGCCGGTCTTAAAACCTGCTTGCTGACATAATTGATACACCGTTTGAAAACGTTCCGGATGACGTGGGGCTATTAATAAAATTATCCGGGGAATTGCCTGTTGCAGCCGTTTTAAATGGGATAAAATCTGCGCTTCTTCATTTTCATGAGTACTTGCAGCAATCACAGTAACTCGCTCTGCTCCCCAATGATTTTTTAAATCGCTAAAGCGTTTACTGTCTATCTTATTGGTTTGCAAATCAAATTTCATATTCCCCAAGACGTGAACTATTTCTTTTCTGGCTCCCAGAGTGATATAACGTTGTGCATCTTCTTCCCCTTGTGCCAAAATCGCAGAAAATTGATTCAAAATGGGTCTAATTAAAAATTTTATCTTTTTATATCCATGCAAAGAGTCATCAGAGATTCGTGCATTAGCGAGTAATAATGGAACGTGTGCTGCTCGAGCTTGGTAAATTAAATTCGGCCATAACTCAGTCTCCATAATTAAACCTACGCGCGGCTGAATTTGCTTAAAAAAGCGTTTGAGTACACAGGGAAGATCATAGGGGACGTATTGATGAGTCACCTTATTTCCAAAGCGTGCTTGCACTCGCTCCGAACCAGTTGGAGTCATGGTAGTGACAAATATGGACCAGTTTTTTTCCAATATGGCATCAATCAAAGGAATAGCAGCAATTACCTCGCCCAAAGATACAGCATGAATCCAGACATCAAAAGGTTTATAATCATGCTTACCAAGAAAAAAACGTTCGGATATACGCTCCCTATATGAAGGTAAGCTTCTCCCTTTCCACCATAACCGAATGAGTAGAAAAGGACTCAGCAAATACATCAAAAAAGAGTAAAAAAATAGCATATAAAAGCAAACCCAAAAACCGACAGTATATACTTAAAGTGTGGTATAAAGCGATAAAATCAATTTTAATGAACTAATTTAAGGAATCCTTTGCAATGTCTCTTCGGGAGTTCTTTATCGTCTCAACATGGTGGGGGAAGATTATAGGCGCATTTTTTGGCTATTTAATCGACGGTCCTACAGGGGCAATCTTTGGCCTTTTAGTGGGCAATTTCTTTGATCGGGGTTTATACAGTTATTTTTCCAATCCTAATTGGTTGTATTACACTGAAAAACGTAAAGCAATTCAAAAAGCTTTTTTTGAAGCCACCTTTTCCATTATGGGGCATTTGGCCAAAGCAGATGGTCGTGTGTCGGAACAAGAACTGGAGATGGCGCGTCTATTTATGGATGAACTGCGTTTGAGTAATGAACAAAAAACTCTGGCAAAGCATTTATTTAATGATGGAAAAAAAGCCCAGTTCAACTTAGATGCAGCACTCGAACACTTAAAAAAAACCTGTAAGGATAATCGCGACTTATTACGATTGTTTATCGATATTCAATATCGCGCAGCTCAGGTTGATGGACTTGGGACAAAAAAAATCCAAATATTGGATAAAATTTTTTCCAAACTCGATTTTGCACCACTTCACAAGCAATATCGCTTTTATGAAGATTTTGGTAGTTATTCACCAGAATCACCGAAGGATAGTAAGCAACAATCACAACGATCCTATTCTTCGTCCCACTCGTATTCATCCTACAGTAGATACAATTACCAACCCAGCAAAACAAATATGGATTATGCCTATGCCCTTTTGGAGGTTTCGCCAAATGCCAGCAAGCAAGAAGTAAAAAAGGCCTATAGACGTTTGTTAAGCCGTAATCACCCAGACAAATTAATTGCTCAAGGCTTACCCCAGGAAATGATCAAAATCGCGAATGAAAAAACTCAGAAAATAGTGAAAGCTTATGAGTTAATTTGCACCAGTAAAGGCTGGTAACCTAAACATGTATTATGCGTAGCGAAACCCTTGAATTCATTTAATCAATCACGAGTGGCTGCTCGAAAGCAGACGCCTTACTTTGTGCAGCATAATGTTCAGGACTTACGAAAAAAGGACCAATCGGTCCTAAATAAGAGTACATCACTGGAGGGGGTTTAGGATGAAACTCTGGCAGCTTTACCATCCAGCCATGGATAAATGAAAAAAGAAGTTGTTTACTGTATTCATAATAATGATGAGCACCCGGTATCTCTAGAGCTAAATAATTATTTTTATTTGGCCCAAATTCCTTTTTTCTTGCTGCCATTTCTTGCTTTGTCAGCTCATAATCAAACTGAGCAACAATATCAAAGACTGGCATATTTAATTTAGGTTTCTTATTTTTAGATGGAGGAAGATCATAGGCGGATAACAAGATCAAACCCTCAATTTCAGGTACAGGTGGTTTTTCCAGATAATTAAATGTTTCTTTCAATTGCTCCCCATAATGTACGACCACAATACGCATATTTTTTTGATTCCGTAGCGTCGTGATCACTTCAGGAAATTGTTTGATCCAGGGAACAGCATTGTTACTTTCATTATTGAGTAATACAACCTGCCATCCATTTTGAGCCAATTCATTTGCCAGGTTATCTAACAATGGTGTGGATTGTGCCTGTGCCCCCCCATTGACTAAGAGCACTGCACCATATTTTTCTTTTTTTGCAGGCCAATAAGGTAAATCAATACTCTTACCATCAACATTGATTGCTAGTTTTTCTGCACAAGCAGATGAACATACGAAAAAAAATACGAGAACTATCCTTGTAATATATTTCATATCATCCTAATAAATAATCCTGGAGCGATGAATAGCCTGGTATAATGTAGCGAAACCCAGGCTATTTAACCATCCTTTATCCTGGGCTCCTCAATGAGGCACCCCAGGCTCAATTGAAGGATAGTTTTTCATCTAATCTGTTAATTGTATGCCCGCTTGATCCAACATTACTCTGGCTTTTTCCCCCAGAATTTGATGCGCCAATGCAGTTGGATGTACTAAATCAAAAAACAAATAGCCGTTACATGCATCCGGTGATATTTTAGGTTTGACTGATGCCACCATTTTTAAGACCGATTTTTTAGTTATATCGTCAACTACAGAATTAACACATGTACCAGTTATATTGGTGAATCCATAATCTTGCGGATGCATCATAACTTCTTCAAAAGCTTGATGCAGATCATAATACAACCATTCTACATCTGGGTATTTTTGTTTGAATTCCTCAACTGACTTATTTAATAAATTATTATGCTCTTGAGCATAATAAGTCATTTCGTTAATTGAACCAAATTCAATTGCAGCGGGAGTTCGCCCTAAATCTGGCAAATTAACCACTAAAATATGTTTTGCACCTTTTTCTACCAATCGATGGATACTGCGTACAATGCCTGCATGCACATCATGCAGTGTTTGTTCCGTTTCTGATGGAAAGGCGAGGTAGTTATTTGAGCCTATCCATATAACAAACAGACTGTCTTCACTCGCTTTATCATTGTGTTCCAGCAAATAGTTGTTCACTTCTCTTCTCAAAGTAAACAAGACATCATCAGCTCCTTCTTCCTCTGACACACCAGCACCACCATAAGCATAATCTAATAAATGTCCAGCAGGATTTTCAGGAAAATAAGAGGCGATTACATGTTCGATCCAGACAGGACCGTTAGAAAAACGACCTTCGTAATAAGGAGGAGATGGTGGTAATTGATACTTCATAAATTTATATAAATTACCGTTATCAGATAAGCTATCACCAAATACAACTATATTATGAAGAGGTGTAGCCCAAATAATCCCGGAAAATAAAAAAGCCCCTATAGTTGCTAACAGTTTCATGAATACCCTTAAGTCTAATCCTAAAAAAAGCAGTGACATCTTATTACAAATGGCTACTGCACTGAATTTTGAAGAGTGTATCTGGTTATTTTAAAAACAAAAAGCCACCCGCATTATAGTATGAAAGATCGTTTTTAAGCAATTTTTTTGCATAAACCCACTTTTCTTCAATTTAATATATTTATCAATAAGTTAAATATATTCAGACTCCATAAAATCTACGATTCAAATCATAAATATGCTTATTTCATGGACAATAAGGCCCTTAAGAAGGTTTTCGATTGCTCCTCAATCAAAAGGTATTTATATTAGTATTTTTGCCAGGGAGGCTAAATTAATGACTTTTGAACAAAATTTCATCCTTGAATGTCTTGAGCATATGGAACGAATTCTTTCTAATGACAGAGAATTGGAAGAAGCAATTCATGATTACATCGAAAATAAAGCACCTACCTCTCGTTACCAACTGGATAGCAAAATAACTGACTCGTCACAATGGAATGAACAAGATAAACTGCACTTCAGTGCCGCTGTTTTTGAAGCAATTGCTCGCAGCTCCTTATCGTTTTACTCAGAAAACGATAAGCGAGCTCAAGAAATGAGTGCTGCCAATACAGTATTTCTGAATCAATATCTACCCATCTTAACTGAAAATACCAACTCTAATGACAGGATTGATCCAGTAAAAAATAATATTATACGAGTTAAAACAGATCTAAAAAATAAAATAAAAAACAGCACTGAAAATCCCTATAGCTTTTTCACTCCAGTTACAACAGGATTAGTTGTGATGGCTGCAGCCGCCACAACTATAGCCTTGTTGTCTTCTAAAGGATAGAGATTCGACTGTTTATTGAGCGCTACCAATCAAGGTTATTTTCAACTGACGTCCACAAACCCATGCCTTGTTTAAATCACTCATGACTTCTTTGGGCATACCTTTAGGCAAGCGTACTGTTGAATGATCTTCATGAATTTTCAGACCAGTAATATGTTTACTTTGTAAACCTGCTTCGTTGGCAATAGCACCAACGATATTGCCCGGTTTTACTCCATGAACTTTACCCACATCAATTCTGAATAAATCCTGTTCTACAAATTCATCATTAAATTTTTTACGACTTTCGCGACCGTCTCGGAAACCTTTCTTGTCACTGCCCCCTCCTCTGCGCTCATCAGCTCGAGAACGTTCAAATTTACCACCACGTTCCACACGTCCTTCTTTAGCAGGTCGTGCTGCTTTAGGTAAAGCTTGTTCTTTATGCCAGGGAAGATCTTTGTTTAGCAATAAGGCAAGAGTTGCAGCAACATCTACTGCAGAAACATCATTTTGTTTAATGTACTCTTCAATTATTCGTTTGTATGAAGGTAGGTTTTCATGTTCTAAACGTGCAGTGATGTTTGCCATAAAACGTTCTTGCCGCGCAACTTGGATCATATGATCATTGGGTACAGCTACTTTGGTAATACGTTGACGTGTATGTCGCTCAATGCTCGTAATTAAACGCGATTCTTTAGGTGTTACGAATAAAACAGCGACTCCAGAGCGTCCGGCTCTACCTGTTCTACCGATACGATGCACATACGTTTCGTTATCATGGGGTAAATCATAGTTAATTACATGAGTTACACGGTCTACATCCAGACCACGTGCAGCCACATCTGTAGCTACCAGGATATCAATTGCTCCTTGTTTGAATTGCGCAATAATGCGTTCGCGTAGTGCCTGGGTAATGTCGCCATGAATGGCCATAGCGCGCAATCCTTGCTGTTGTAACAGCTCGGCAACTTCTTCAGTGCTGCTTTTAGTACGCACAAATACGATAACACCCTGATATTCTTCTACAGCCAGCACACGCAATAGTGCATCAGGTTTTTGATGTCCTGAAGCAAATAAAAAGCGTTGCTCAATACTTTTCACCGTAGCAGTTTCAGCACGTATTTCGATGGAAACGGGATCATGCAAATAAGTATTGGCAATTTGACGTATACGATAAGGCATCGTTGCTGAAAACAGGCCTATTTGTTTTTCTTCTGGCAGTTTTGCCATGATGGTTTCAATATCTTCAATAAAGCCCATACGCAACATCTCGTCTGCTTCATCAAGAATAAACGTACGCAAATTATCTAATTGCAAAGTACGTCTATCAATATGATCCAAAATACGGCCTGGAGTTCCAACCACTACTTGAGCCCCTGCTTTCAATTGTTTTAATTGGCGACCGTAATCTTGTCCGCCACATAAAACAGCAACAGTAATACCGCGCTGGTTAGCACTTAATACTTCAAACTGTTCAGCAACCTGAATTGCTAATTCACGCGTGGGAGCTAAAATCAACGCTTGAGTACCTTGCACATTTGGAGATATATTTTGCAATATAGGCAAGGCAAAGGCTGCCGTTTTTCCTGTTCCTGTTTGCGCCAGAGCAATCGCATCACGACCTTCGAGCAGTAAAGGAATTGTTTGTGCTTGAATTGGAGATGGGGTAGTAAACTTCATATCCTCTAGTGCTTTGTTTAAAGCATCTGAAAAGTTAAAGGACGCGAAGCTTTTGATTTCTTGAGACATAAAAATCCTGTTCGATTAAAACATAACCTATAAAAGGCTTGGTGATATAAAATTTGAACAGTATAATAACAAAATAAACAAAATAATGCACTATATTTATGAATTGATTAGGGTAAACTCTATATCAATTGAGGTAGACAACAACTGTAGCCTGGGTGCAGCGCAGCGAAACCTGGGATGTGAGTTTATCTGAATCCGGATTATAGCAGCGCCTTCACCAAGGCTACAAGCAAAAATTAAATCAATGCTGCTAAACGACAAGCCTGATCTATTGCATGACGCGCATCTAACTCGAGTGCTTTGTATGCTCCCCCCACTAAATGCACGAGTTTTCCTGCCTCTTTCAAAGGTGCATACAATTCAGAAAATTCGATTTGCCCGGCACATATAACCACGGTGTCCACGGGTAGAACCTGAGATTTTTCATTGATGCTCACATGCAAGCCTTCATCATCAATCGCTTCGTATTGTACACCAGAAATCATTTTGACCTGCTTATGTTTCAGGCTTAAACGATGAATCCAACCTGTTGTTTTACCCAAGCGTTTACCCATTTTTTCCTTTTTACGTTGTAACAAATAAACTTCACGAGGACTTGGGGTCACTTCGGGTGGTTTAATGCCGCCTCGATATGCTCCATAGATATCGATACCCCACTCATTATAAAACTGATCCTTCGGAACTGGATGCTCATGGGTTAAAAATTCAGCCACATCAAATCCAATTCCACCTGCACCAATAATAGCCACCCGTTTACCTACTTCTATTTTTCCAGTAATCACGTCGATGTAACTCGCCACTTTAGGATGATCAATACCATTGATTTCAGGAACACGCGGCTTAATTCCGCTGGCTAAAACAATTTCATCAAACTCTTGCAAGAGCTCGGCTGTTGCTTCGGTATTTAGCAGAATAGTTACCTTAAATTTTTGCAACTGATAATTAAAATAATCCAAAGTTTGTTGAAATATTTCCTTACCTGGAATTTTTTTTGCCAGATTAAATTGCCCACCTATTTGATCGCTCTTTTCAAATAAGGTTACTTTATGACCACGTTCCGCAGCCACTGTGGCAAACGCAAGCCCGGCCGGTCCAGATCCCACTACTGCAATGGATTTGGGTTGTGCAGTGACCTCATAAATCAGTTCTGTTTCGTTACATGCTCGAGGATTCACCAAACAAGAAGCTGTTTTGTTTACAAAAACCCGATCAAGACATGCCTGATTACATGCAATACAAATATTAATCGCTTCACTTTCTCCTTTTTTTGCTTTTTCAGCAAATAATGGATCTGCTAAAAAAGGCCTGGCCATAGAAATCATATCAGCAACCCCAGACTCGATTAATTGATTGGCTAATTCGGGTGTATTGATGCGATTTGAGGTAATCACTGGAATTTTTACTTCAGGTTTCAAATGCTGTGTCAGGTGTGTAAATGCGGCAGCAGGTACCATAGTAGCAATCGTTGGAATGCGTGCTTCATGCCAACCAATACCTGTATTAATCAATGTAGCACCAGCCTCTTCAATCGCCTTAGCAAGGATCACTACTTCTTCCCAACTGCTGCCATCAGCAATCAAGTCAAGCATCGACAAGCGAAAAATGATAATAAATTGTTCGCCTACTGCTTCTCGTACACTCCGCACTACTTCAATAGGAAAGCGTATGCGATTCGTATAACTTCCCCCCCATTCGTCCTGACGTTGGTTGGTATGCGTGACAATAAATTGGTTAATTAAATATCCTTCACTGCCCATAATCTCAATTCCATCATAACCGGCCAATTGAGCAAGACGCGCACAGCGGGCAAAATGTTTGATGGTTTTTTTTATGCGATATTGACTCATTACCCAGGGTTTAAAAGGACTAATAGGTGATTTGATGCCGCTAGGTGCAACAACAAATGGATGAAAGCCATAACGACCTGCATGCAAAGCTTGCAGAATAATTTTACTGCCTGCTTCATGTACCGTATGAGTGATTAATTCATGTCGATGCTGCTCTTTGCTGTTGGTTAATTTGGCAGCAATGGGTGCTAAACGCCCTGCACGATCCGGGGCAAACCCACCTGTTGTGATTAGTCCAACTCCTCCAAGCGCTCTTTCTCGATAAAATTGTGCCAAACGATTTAAACTCTCTTTATCTTCTTCAAGGCCTGTATGCATAGACCCCATCAGCAATCTATTTTTTAATTGAGTAAAACCTAAATCCAAAGGCTGAAATAAGGCTTTAAAGGGGGTATTATCAACTCTCAATTCCATGAGGACTCTCACAAATAGCATCAAAATCAAAAGTATAAACCGTGTTTGTCTCTTTTCACAGAGAATAAATGAGAAACTTATAGATAGCATCTGGTGATGCGTAATTGGGATATGGAATTGTCAGAACCCGGGTAAGGCCTACGCCTCACCCAGGCTTATTAATTGGACAGTTGTCTTTCTTGAGCAAAGGAAAGACGCATTTGAAAGCGATTGGCAATAAAAGCACCTAGTAAAGTGACGCTGCATCCAACAAGAGAAAGCAATGAAGGTTGTTCATTTAACAAAAGAAATCCCATTAATGTGGATACGATGGGAAGAGCATATAAAGTGATGGACGCATTAGAAGCCGATAAATATTTCAACACATAGCCCCATGCTAAATAAGCAAGTGTGGCAGGGAAAATACCCATATAAACAACGGCCGCCGTAGTTTGTATTTCAGCTACTCTAATTTGCTGGAGCATGTCAGGAAGAAATATAGATAACAATAACGTCCCCCCCCACATCACCCAGGCAATAATCGCAACAGGATGATAAACGCTTACGAATCGCTTTTGGATAATCGTTAAAATTGCGCCCATCAATGCAGAAACCAAAATCGCCATGATTCCCTGATGTATTCCGGGTTCTGTATTCTCACCTATCGTTAATAAAGCCAAACCCAAAATGCTGATTATAATCCCGAACCAAACACCACGCGCCAGTTTCTCTCGTAAAAAAACCAGTGATAAAAGAATGGTCATAGCCGGCATTAAACCCATAACAAAACTGGCTATGCCAGCAGAAACACTCTGCTCACCATAATTCAAACAAATATTATAAATACCTATGCCAGCCATTCCAGCAAGCAGTAATTGAAGGCGATCTTTCCATATCACTCTTTTTTTAATGCCTAGACTGTAGTAGATGATCATCATACACAGTGAAGCGACCGTAAAACGTAAAAGAGCTAGTGCTCCTGGGGAGTAGCCAGTTAATCCGATGCGTATTCCAACGTATGCTGAAGCCCATAAAACAATGGCAATAATCATGATACAGTTTATTTTTAAAGACTGCATGTCTTAGCAACCCAAGAGAAAATATAGGACTTATTGTATCAGAATTACTCTAAACAATCACGTCCTATGACGCGTGTAACGCGCGTATTTGGAGTGTCAAATTAAAGCACAAAACATGTTGCAACGCACCTAAAACATTTGATTTAATGGGCTTTTTTTGAAATTTTGACCTTTATTAATATCAATATGTAAAAAAGCTTGGCATTTTCTTTTTTTATAAACTACCTTTAAAGAAGGGCCTGCTCCTGCTGAGGATAAATCAATGGATGACCCTTTTTCAGCTTTAATAGAAGCTATTAAGTCCGTCTTTCATTTAATACCGATGAGAAACGGGAAATATACTTATCCTGAAATCCAGCGGCTTAAAGAAGCGATTGAACATTATCAGCCTGATGAGAAAAAAACGTTTGTTGAGCTGGTAAAAGCATTAGGTGCAACGTTACACCATTTGGATAAATGGCGTATTAATTTCGAACCGATACAAAGTTCAATTGACTCTCTAGCTGCACAACACAAAATGCCAGCAATAAACTGGGATAGGTATCTTGCTCATCCTAAAATCTCACATCGATTCCAATTTACCGACGCGCAACAAGATGTTGAGTTCGTGCCGTGGTTAAACACCATGTACGAGAAAATTTACGCCCAGCAAGAATCCAGCTTGCATACCAAATTAATTGCTCACCGAGATCAACTTGGGTTTAGTCAACGACTCATTTCTCATCTGCAAAAAGATCCCGAATTTTTATCGCGTTTGATTATGGATTCCAAAGAAAAGTTCATTCAAATTTCCGGTACACGCTTAATTTTTTACTTAACCGATGAACAAATAGCTAAAGCAATAATTAAATACTTACCTGATTTGCTGCAGGACCATCCAAATCCCTTAGTCCAGGTAGAACAGCTCGTGGATAGATTGAATGGAATATTATCGAATGGGCGCTCTATTTCTACACTGTTACGTAATTCCGAAGCCAAAACCATTTTAGATGGTTCAGAATTTTTCCAAATATACCAAAGTGAAGAATATAAAAATCGTCAAGAGCATCCTGCATTTGAAGAAACCGAGCAATTTAAACCTCGAATCATTTGAAACAGGGAATCTTGCCTGATTAGAGGTGTATTCATAAATCCGATTTAATTAATTGACTCATCTCCGAAAGAGTTCTTTATGCGATCCGATTCGTCATACCTACAGCTCCTCCTTCCCTTAGAGAGATTTTGTTAAAAAAATTTTATGTCATTCCCGCGCAGGCGGGAATCCATCCATAAAATTAGGCACAATATCAAGTTTGTAAATAGATTCCCGCCTGCGCGGGAATGACATATATGACATATATGGAATAGCTGAATTTAAAGAAACTAATCTTAATCGAGCAAGCCTAAAGCCTTAACTGTATCATGCTCTTGTTTTAGCTCATCTAAAGTTTTGTTGAACATTTCACGACCGTAGTCATTAAAGCTCAAGCCCTCAACTACTTTTAACTCTCCATTTTCACGACGGCAAGGGAAAGAGAAAATTAACCCTTCATCAACACCATATTCGCCTTGAGAACTACGGCACATAGAGAATGACTCACCAGCAGGAGTATCAGTGACCAAACGGTTCACACCAGTAATCACAGCATTAGCAGCTGAAGCAGCAGAAGAAGAACCACGCGCTTTAATTACTGCAGCACCACGCTGTTGTACAGTAGAAACGAATGTATCTTGCAACCAAGACTCATCAATCACTTTAGCTGCAGAAACTCCATTAATTTTTGCATTATAAAAATCTGGATATTGAGTAGAAGAATGGTTACCCCAAATGGTCATTTCTGTTATCGCTGTAATATCAACCCCAGCTTTTTTAGCCAATTGACTGCGAGCTCTTAATTCATCCAAACTGGTCATGGCATAAAACCGATCATTGGGGATGTCTTTAGCGTTGTTCATTGCAATCAAGCAGTTTGTATTGCAAGGGTTGCCCACAACAAAGACGCGCACATCATCACTTGCATTATCATTAATTGCCTTACCTTGTTTGGTAAATATACCACCATTAATTTGCAATAAGTCAGAACGTTCCATACCTTGTTTGCGAGGTACAGAGCCAACCAACAATGCCCAATTCACTCCATCCATTGCCTTATTCATATCTGAGGTACAAACGACACGCTTTAATAAGGGGAAGGCACAATCATCCAGCTCCATCGCAACCCCTTCCAAAGAGGGCAGTGCTGCTTCAAGCTCGAGTAAATTTAATTCTACTTCAGTGTTTGCTCCAAACATTTGTCCAGAAGCGATCCGAAACAATAGTGCATAACCAATTTGTCCAGCTGCTCCAGTAATAGCAACTCTAACTCGTTTATTTGCCATGTGATTTCCTCTTGTTTTACGGGTAATCATCACAAATTCTCTTTCACTCAACAGGAAAAAAAGCAACGTGTATGATTACAATTTTTGTTAGAAAACTCGCAACATGATACTATTGCATTCCCAAACAAGCCAGTCTTAAAAAGAGTAATGATCCCTTTATCGTTGTACATTCACATTCCATGGTGCATTCGCAAGTGCCCTTACTGCGATTTTAACTCCCATAAAAGTCCTGAGACCTTACCAGAACAAAATTATGTTCAAGCCCTTCTTGCTGACTTAAAAACTGATTTGCAGCACTTTGAAACTCGTGAGATTTGCTCCATTTTCATTGGCGGAGGCACGCCAAGCCTTTTTTCCGCTCAAGCGTATGATATCTTGTTTACCGAATTAAGACAGATTTTGACTTTTGCCCAAAATATTGAAGTTACTATGGAAGCCAATCCAGGTACTGTAGAACAGCAACGCTTTACTGAGTACCGACAAATTGGGATTAATCGACTTTCCCTAGGTATTCAAAGCTTCAATCCGGAACATTTACACACTTTGGGTCGGATTCATGATGCACAACAAGCGCATCGTGCGATTGAGTCCGCACGTAAAGCCGGCTTTAACAATCTAAATTTGGACATCATGCACGGTTTGCCAAGGCAAAGCGTAGCCCAGGGAATCGAAGATTTACGTGCTGCAATTGCCCATCAACCAGAACATTTGTCCTGGTATCAATTAACCATAGAACCAAATACGGTATTTTACAAAGAAAAACCTCCATTACCTTCTGAAGATGAAGCGTGGTGTTTGGAGGAACAAGGATTCACTTTACTTAGAGAGTCCGGTTTTGAACGCTATGAAATTTCTGCCTTTGCTCAGCCTGCACGACAAGCGCGCCATAATTTGAATTACTGGCTATTCGGTGATTACTTAGGCATAGGTGCAGGAGCTCATGGCAAAATCACAACTCCAGAAGGAATCCTAAGAACACGTAAACATCGTCAGCCTAAAGAATATCTCGACTCAGATAAACCTTTTTTGGCAAGTATGGAACGAGTAACAGCTCAAGATCTTCTGTTTGAATTTATGCTCAACACCACACGCCTGGAACAAGCCATTCCGTTAGAACTGTTCACACAAACCACGGGATTGCCATTAAGTGATTTGCTCCCCAAACTCAAAATAGCAGAACATAAAAAGTTAATCACGCTAACTGACACCCATTGGCAAGTGACCGAGTTTGGCAGACGTTATACCAATGACTTGCAAGCGTTATATTTATAAAATCATACAAATTGCCTGGTGGGGGCCGCGCAGAATCTGGGATAAGAGCAGTTTATTCACGTTCAAAAACCAGAGTTAGGTACAGCTACTTGCTAGCAAATAAAGATTATTTAATAATAAGTTACTTTCCGGAAAAGGAGCAATCGGTGATGTTATTCATATTTTTGGTAGTTCTTGCTTATTTAATGGGATCTATCTGTTCTGCAGTCATTGTCTGCAAGGCTTGCTCTTTACCCGATCCACGAACAGAGGGCTCAAAAAATCCTGGTGCTACTAATGTATTGCGCATTGCAGGAAAACAATATGCGGCCTTGGTCATGGTGGCGGATCTACTTAAAGGTACCATTCCAGTACTCATTGCCAAAATCCTGGGTGCTGAGCCAACAACAATAGGGTTTACTGCTCTAGCAGCAGTGATTGGTCATATGTACCCAGTTTTCTTTGACTTCAAGGGAGGAAAAGGAGTTGCAACAGCAATTGGGGCGCTCTTGGGCTTTCAATTTTTAGTTGGTGTTTTAGTTGCAGCAACCTGGTTGATCGTTGCCAAATTTTCACGTTACTCCTCTTTAGCATCCATCTGCGCAGTTGGTTTTGCTCCATTTTATTCACTGCTACTGATTCAACGTCTGGATATTTTTCCCCCCATATTCTTTATGGCGATCTTAATTCTTTACAAGCATAAAGATAATATTATACGCCTTATTGATAAGAAAGAGCCTAAAATCAAATTGAAGGAGAATGTACTTGATGACATTATGGAAGGTACATCCCAACAGCCTGTTACACCTAAAAAGACTGAAGCTACCTCCTCGGAAGCAATAATTGAGGTAGAGGAAGTCATCATCACCGAAGCCGAAGTGACTAAACCTAAAACGACAAAAGCAGCCCAAGGTACGGGCATAAAGAATGAGGAATCTGAGAAGAAAGCCAAAGCGACTGAAAAACCAGCTGCGTCTAAATCGAAAACAAATAAACCGCAAGATGAATAAATTAACTTTAAACATAGAAATCCCTGAAAACCCTTTAATTAAGGATTTCCAGGGATTGAAAACAAATACAAAAATTAAAAAACCAATATCTGTTCCAGATTAAAAGTTTTTATGCGCAATGCTACATATCTATGCATAATTAAAATGTTGGTTGAGATGGGCTCTCTGGAGATGGGGTCTCTGGAGATTGCGACGGGTTCTCGTTAATGGACACAGGTTCTAAAACTTCAACCTTATTATAACCAAAAGCATTTTGGACAAAATCAATAATCCATTGTAACACAGAATGACTATGCAGCTCTTCTTTTAGTCTGTGATGTCCATAACTTATTGCATTGCTCTCGATAGATATTTTAGGTTTTTTAGCGTTTGACAAGTCGACTGAAATTTCTCCTTGAGCTTCAATAATATCTGTTCCATCATCACGAAAAATATATGGACTTGCAGCATCTTTAACAATCTCGTTTCCATAACTATAAGTTGTATATGCAATATCATATTCGTCCCAACTATTCTCAGATATCATGATTTTTTTTACTCCAACATGTTCTTTTACTTTAAATCCTTCTTTTGTTGGAATAATATTAACAACTAACTGCATGTCGCTTATTGTTCCCCAGGCAATCCTCCCCTCTCGAGCACCATCTTCACCTGGAAGTGCCTTTCGTTCCATGGATGTAGCAAGAGCAGCTGACACAGGGTTCATGAGTCCACCTTGATGGAAAGTTTTCGTTAAGAATTCGATAATTTCGGCTTTATCTTTTTCTTTAGGTTGAGGGTCCATCTTTTTCAAGATTACTTGTTCAAAAAAATTTTTGACAGCCTCGTCGTCTTGAAGCTGATTATATTGGTCAGCATATTTCGTAATCGGTACTCCATCGATTAATATTTACCTATGTTGAACAGGATCACCGGTATTGGTTATGGCTCTACTCCAATCTTGACCTAATCTAATCCCTTCTCCTTTATTAGCTTTTGTGATTTGCAGTGGGCTGTGTGCGCTATGGAATTTTGCCCATTTACCTTGGCTCATTTCCGCTCCTCTATACAAATAAAGATCATATTGGTTTATTTTACCACAGAACGAATAATTAAGCCAACGGCCATCTTGCCTTAACTTCTACGCCAATACCTAAATCCTTTTCCCCTCTTAAAATCCGCAAACAGCCAGCGTAAGCAATCATGGCGCCATTATCCGTACAATATTCTAAAGCTGGAAAATAAATCATTCCACCAATACTCTGAATCCATTCACGCAAGCCTAAGCGTAAGGCTTTATTTGCGCCCACTCCCCCGGCAACTACCAATTGTTTACACCCCGACTCTTGCACGGCTCGCTTGCACTTAATCATTAAAGTCTCGACTACTGCTTGCTGAAATGCCTTGGCAATTTCAGCTCGCGCGCACTCATCTTTAGCACTTTGATTCCAGGTGTTTAATGCGAATGTTTTTAGGCCACTGAAACTAAAATCAAGTCCCGGTCTGTCCGTCATTGGACGCGGAAATCGATAAGGGGTTGATTCACATTGATCCGCTAAAGCGGCAAGTACGGGTCCCCCTGGATAAGGTATTCCCATTAACTTAGCCGTTTTATCAAACGCTTCGCCCACCGCATCATCCAAGGTATCGCCAAGGATACGATAGTCCCCAAGAGCCTTGACTTCAACTAATTGGCAATGACCGCCGGATACTAAAAGTGCAATAAAAGGAAATTCAAGCGAGGGAGTTTCCATTTTTGCGGCCAAGAGGTGTGCCTCCAAATGATGAATGGCCAAAGCAGGGATTTGTAACGCATAAGCTAAACTTTTGGCAAAACAGGATCCAACCAGTAATGCACCAATCAAACCCGGGCCGGCTGTATAGGCAACTCCATCCAGTGCTTTTTTATCAAGCCCTGCTTGTTGTAATACTTTATCAAGCAAAGGAACCAAATAATTAATATGATCACGCGAAGCAAGCTCAGGAACTACCCCGCCATGGACGCGATGGGTATCTATTTGCGAATGCAAGGCATGCGCTAATAAACCCACATCTGAATCGTAAATCGCTACTCCAGTTTCATCACAAGAGGATTCAATACCTAAAACCAACATAAATTAAAGCCTGATATAAAAATTCAGCAATTGTACCACATATTTGAACACCGTATCGACGAAGCCCCCCTCCTCAGCCGTAACGTTTCGAAAGTGATAGAATGAGTCAAAATAAAATTTCTCTACTTAAAACTTGACGAGTGCTTCAACTAGCACTAGAATTGCCCACCTATTAAGATCAAATAACCAGAGGACCATTTTAATGCCTACAGTTCGCGTCAAAGAAGGCGAAAATCCAGAATATGCATTGCGCCGTTTCAAGCGCTCTTGTGAAAAAGCCGGTATTTTAACCGAATTACGCCGTCGTGAATTTTATGAAAAACCAACTGCTGAGCGTAAACGCAAACAAGCTGCTGCGGTAAAACGTCATCTGAAGAAAATTTCTCGTGATATGACAGCAAGACAACAAGGCGGAAAACGCCGACGTAAATAGGATTTTTTCTGTCCTGTATTTTTTACTAAGGCCACATATACTTCGCATAGTCACAAGTTAATTATGATTATGATGTCGTATCTAGTGGCCTTTAGCTTTTCAAAGTATATAAAAATCTTGAGGAACGGTTCAGTTTGTTCAAGATATGCCTGATAGCCGTTCCTAGCATTAGGAGCCGAGCTGCTCATTAGATTTTAAGGAATAAAAAATGACAATTAAAGAACGTCTCAATAATGATGTCAAAGATGCAATGCGTGCCAAAGATAAAGAGCTTTTGTCCACACTTCGTTTAATTACTGCGGCCGTAAAACAGGTCGAAGTGGATGAGCGCATTGAAGTAGATAATGAGCGCATGTTGGTGATCCTGGACAAAATGAGCAAACAACGCAAAGAATCTATAGCGCAATACGAAAAAGCCAATCGTGATGATTTGGTTGCACAAGAACAATTTGAATTAGATATTATTAAAAAATACTTGCCAGAACCTTTATCCGAAACAGAAATTAAACAAATGGTCCAAGATGCTATTGCTTCAACTGGAGCTGAAAAAATGGCTGACATGGGTAAAGTTATGGCTCTCTTAAAGCCCAGCTTGCAAGGTCGTGCTGATATGGCGCAAGTCAGCGCCATGATTAAGGCCCAATTAAGCTAAGGAGCAACATGTCTGGCTTAATCCCGCAGCCATTCATTGATGATCTCCTCCACCGAACGGATCTGGTTGAACTAATTGACAGCTATGTTCCCTTGAAAAAAAGAGGGAACAGTCATATTGCCTGTTGCCCTTTTCATAACGAAAAAACCCCCTCGTTTAACGTCGTTGCTAAAAAGCAGTTTTACCACTGCTTTGGCTGTGGTGCATCAGGCAATGCCATCAGCTTTGTCATGAATTACCTCAATCAGGGATTTGTTGATGCAGTTGAAACACTAGCTACCCGCGCGGGTTTAACCGTTCCGCGAGACAAACAAAACGAGAAAAATAATCCATCCCTGGATCTTTACAAACTCCTGGGTGAGGTCAGCCTTTATTATCAAAAAAAATTAAAACATGAAGGGAAACCTGCCATAGATTATTTGCGGGGAAGAGGTTTAAGCGGAGAAATTGCCAAGCTGTATCAGTTAGGTTATGCAAGCGAAGGCTGGCATAACCTTGAAAAAGCATTTCCCCGCAATCAACGAGAACTGCTGACAACTGGGATGTTAATTAAAAACGATGATGGAAAAATCTATGATCGGTATCGCAACCGTGTCATGTTCCCCATTCATGACCGTCATGGACGCATTATAGGCTTTGGCGGACGTGTCCTGGACAATGAGCAAAAACCCAAATACCTCAATTCGCCTGAAACCGTAATTTTTCAAAAAAGCAGGGAACTGTATGGCTTGCATCAAATTCTAAGCCAGCAAAAGACCATTGATTACGTTATTGTGGTTGAAGGCTATATGGATGTGATTGCATTAGCCCAACATGGGATCATGAATGCGGTAGCCACATTAGGCACAGCAACCAGTACCTACCATATTCAACTTCTTGCCAAGCATACCAAATCGCTGATTTTTTGCTTTGATGGTGATAATGCAGGAAGACAAGCCGCATGGCGCGCATTAGAAAGTAGCTTGCCGCATTTGAATCTGGGACTCGATGCCAGTTTCATGTTTTTGCCAGATAGCCATGACCCCGATAGCTTGGTTCGCCATGAGGGCAAAGATAATTTTTTAAATCGAATCAAGCAAGCGACGCCATTACACCGCTTCCTTTTTGACAACTTAGCCAAAGACCTCAATCTGCTTCGACCCGCAGGAAAAACTCAGCTCATTAATTTGGCTAAGCCGTTTTTACAAAAAATGGATGAAGGTTCATACAAGCAACTGCTCATTGAAGATTTGGCGCGCTTAACCCATATTGAAACTCATCGCTTAAGTCAGTTGATTACCGAGGAGTCGAAAGCGCCTCAGCACGAACAGACGATGACCATTGCACGTACGCCAATGCGTATTGCGGTAGCTTTGCTGCTCCAACATCCTGAAATTTATGCTCAAATCAAACAGCAAATCAACCCTGAGCTTCTCGATACTAAAGAACATGAAATCCTATTGCACGTGTTACAACAACTGGCAACAAATCCACAGGCCACTACTGCAACACTCATTGAGTCATGGCGTGAGCATCCTTATTTCGCCTCCATGAACAAACTTGCAGCTTGGGATCATCTGGTTCCCGAGCAAGAATTAGTTAAAGAATTTATCGACATTATGCTCTTTTTACAAAAACAAAATCGGGAATTAACCATACGCCAGCTGATTAATAAATCACGTCAGCAAGGATTGAGTGATACAGAGCGAATAAAATTACAAGAGATGTTAAAAGAACGCCATGTTTGATTTGAAATATAGCGTGAGCAATAAAGTTTGTTGTTTTGCAATTGGCATTAACCTTAACTCTTGCAATTGTTCATAATGTGCTAAAATCTTGTAAAGAAGATGTCCAGAAAAAAGCGATGAAAAATTACTGGTATGTTGCAGTCTCAAGGTTTATAATTGCAAGGTTTTTTTAATCCTAAATAAGCAATTTAAATCCAATTAGTGCTATAAATACTGTAGATTCCATTGTTTTTTAGGAAAATGTCCAATTGTCCCTAGAGAAGTGCCTATGACCATGAATGATCAAGAACAGCAGAGCTCACAGATAACCAAAGTCATCAGCTTAGGCAAGGAGCAAGGTTATTTGACGTACAGTCAAATCAATGACTTGCTGCCTAATATCGTCGATACAGAACATTTTGATGTAATTATTAGCATGCTGGAAGGCATGAACATCAAAGTATTTGAGTTGCCGCCCGGTGATGATGAATTGGCACTTCTGCTTAATACAGAAGAAGTACCTGATATCGAAGAAGCCGCAATGGTACTCGCCTCTGTCGACAAAGAAACTGGTCGTACTACCGACCCAGTTCGTATGTACATGCGTGAAATGGGTACAGTCGAGCTGTTGACCCGTGAAGGCGAAATCCGCATCGCGAAACGTATTGAAGAAGGGATCTATCAAGTCCTTAAGTCTTTGGCTCATTATCCAGAAACTATCCAGTTAGTGCTTGACGATTATGACCGTTTCAATGCCCAAGAAATCCGTCTCAATGAAATTATCAGTGGTTTTTCTGATGTTGAAGATGAAATAGCCCCTGCATCAAGCATTGGCTCGATGCTTGATGAAGAACAAGTGAGTAATTTATTGCTGTCTGATGATGAAGAAGATGAAGACGGCGAAGGTGGTGGTTTGGGAGAGGTCGATGATGGTCCAAACCCAGAGCAAGCTAAGATTTATTTTGATGAATTACGTGAAACATATGAAGTTGCAGCTGCTGCTTTAAAAGAGTTTGGCAGAGAACATGCTAAATCGCAAAAAGCATTAGAATCCATGTCTGAGTCATTCTTAAAGCTCAAACTCACCTCTAGACAGGTTGATCGGTTAACACGTCATTTCCGTCAACTGCGTAACCATATTAGAGAATTTGAGCGCAGTATTATGCGTCTTTGCATTGAAAAAGCTCGTATTCCACGAAAACTATTTATTGATACATTCCCAGGTCAGGAAACCGACATGGAATGGCTCAATAGCATTACTAGCAAACACGGCAAAAAACTCGATATGGGCCGTATTCAGGAATATACCGAGGAAATTTTGCGCGTCCAATCTCGATTGGTCGCGTTCGAACTCGAATACGGTTTAACAATTGGTGAAATTAAAGACATCAATCGTAAAATGTCCATTGGTGAAGCCAAAGCACGACGTGCCAAAAAGGAAATGGTTGAAGCAAACTTACGTTTGGTTATTTCGATCGCGAAAAAATACACCAACCGCGGTTTGCAATTCCTTGATTTAATTCAGGAAGGCAACATCGGTCTGATGAAAGCAGTAGATAAATTTGAATACCGTCGCGGTTACAAATTCTCTACTTACGCAACGTGGTGGATTAGACAAGCAATTACTCGTTCGATTGCCGATCAGGCACGTACCATCCGTATTCCGGTACACATGATCGAAACGATTAACAAGCTTAACCGTATTTCCAGACAGATCCTACAGGAAACTGGCCGTGAAGCTACGCCTGAAGAACTGGCTGAAAAAATGGAATTAAGCGAAGACAAGATTCGTAAAGTCTTAAAAATTGCCAAAGAACCTATTTCCATGGAAACCCCAGTGGGTGACGATGACGATTCGCACTTAGGTGACTTTATTGAAGACAATAACATCGAGTCGCCAATCGACATGGCAACCGCGGAAGGTCTTCGCGAAGCAACTTTAGAAATCTTGGAAACCTTAACTCCAAGAGAAGCCAAAGTACTTCGTATGCGTTTTGGTATTGAAATGAATACCGACCATACTCTGGAAGAAGTGGGCAAACAATTTGACGTAACCCGTGAACGAATTCGGCAGATCGAAGCCAAAGCGCTCCGCAAACTACGTCACCCATCTCGTTCAGAAAAGCTGAGAAGCTTCCTTGAGGGCGATGAAGGCTAAAATCCAAATTAAGAGGAAGGATAAAAAGGATTTGTGATACCTCTTTACCCTTTCTTACCCTCTCCCAAATGGGAGAGGTAAACGCTTTTAAAAAAATCACAAAAAAAAACTAGAACATTAAGCAAATTAAGTTTAAAATGACCCCCTCTCCGGGCCCATAGCTCAGTTGGTCAGAGCAGCGGACTCATAATCCGTTGGTCCTAGGTTCAAGTCCTAGTGGGCCCACCAATTAAAGTCAGTAAAATCAATCAGTTACACTTGATACCCTAAATCCCAAGAAACCCACTTCGGGACTTCGGCTCTTCCCGGCTCTTCCCCAAATCAGGGGGCACTAATCAAGAACACAAAACTTTAACCCTTAACCTATAATTTTCAAAATTTCTAAATCCATAAGCACGTCTTTGAATCAGCTTCATCTTCCTATGAA